>JBGVRC010000124.1:0-28887 GCA_045128055.1 Candidatus Scatosoma sp.
GTATATCAATATTGATTTTACGGCATCTCAAATTTCTGCGGCTGACGTTGAAAGCGTAGTTGCAAGAGTATATTCTCCCGACTATACTGCTGACGATCAGTTGAGGATTAACAATGTGGGCGGTTATATAGCGTCCGCAGATCTTTCTAATTGGTGTAACGTTGTAATTCCCGTTGCTAATATTACGGGCAACGACGGTAATTTAGGTTCGTTTGCATTCGGTTTACGTGATAAGGGCACGGTTTCGGATTATTTCTACATCGACAGTGTTACTGTAAATATGGGGGAAGTTGTTGAACCTGAACCTATTGAGCCCGTGGAGGTAACGTTTACACACGTAAACAGCACGTTTAACAACAACACGGAAGTTGTGGCAGGTATGTATTATACCGTAATACATTTAGATGGTGTATTGACCAGCGGTTACTTTACCCAAGGTGATGACTTTACGAGTATGGCTGCGAACGCAACAGGTGTTGCATACTTTGGTTTTGCGCCCGCATCCATTATTGCAGGTCCTGACAAAACGGAAATCAATTGGATTATTCTTTATAGCGCAACTGCACCTACGGAAGGCGACGTATTTACCGTGACTGCAGGTGCGACGTTTAAGGTTGGTGGCGCAGATACCAACGTATATAAACTTGCGAATGATATTTCTTTGAAGTTTAACGGTATGGCTTGGGAAGTATATGATCCCAACGCGCAACCTCCTGTAGATCCAGAACCCGAGGTTCCTCCTGTAGATCCTGAACCTACGGAGCCTATTTTGGTTACGTTTACACATGTAAATACAACCGTGAACAATTGGGCTTATGAAGGGTTTAACTGCACGTTCTTGCATTTTGATGGCGGTATTGGCGCTAACGGTGGCTTGGATGGAGATTACAGCGATTTGTTGTCCAAGATGGCGATAAACGATGGCGCAGTCGATACAGAGAATGTTTCATTTATCTGTCCTAATTGGATGGGCGCAGAAGGCGGTATTGTTTTACGCTTTGTGACTAACCCTGAAAGCGATACGAAGATTATGATGCCTGCAGGGGCAACGTTTACTATTGGCGGGGAAGATACCAACGTATATAAACTTGCAAATGATATTTCTTTGAAGTTTAACGGTACGGCTTGGGAAGTATATGATCCCAACGCGCAACCTCCTGTAGATCCAGAACCCGAGGTTCCTCCTGTAGACCCTGAACCTACGGAGCCTGTATTGGTTACATTTACGCATATCAATTCTGCTTGGAATAACAATGTGGAAACGTTAAACAATGGTAGATATTATACCGTATTACATTTGGAAGGTTTGGCGCATAGCGGTTACTTGGGGCAAGGAGATGATTGGAGTGGAATGAACGCAACCATCAATGGCGGCGAGTCCTATTTCAACTTCTCACCTGCTTCGTATATCGCAGGCCCTGATAAAGAAGGTTTCAATTACATTATTATTTACAGTGCGACAGCACCTACGGAAGGCGATGTGTTTACCGTGACTGCAGGCGCGACGTTTAAGGTTGGTGGCGCAGATACCAACGTATATAAACTTGCGAACGATATTTCTTTGAAATTTAATGGTACGGCTTGGGAAGTATATGATCCCAACGCGCAACCTCCTGTAGACCCTGAACCCGAAGTTCCTCCTGTAGACCCTGAACCTACGGAGCCTGTGTTGGTTACGTTTACACACGTAAACACAACCGTGAACAATTGGGCTTATGAAGGGTTTAACTGCACGTTCTTGCATTTTGATGGCGGTATCAGCGGTAATGGTGGGTTAGACGGCAATTACGGTGATTTACTTGCCAAGATGACGGTTAACAATGGCGCGGTAAATACGGAAAACGTTTCGTTTGTATGTCCTAATTGGATTGGTGCGGAAGGCGGTATTGTTTTACGCTTTGTGACTAATCCTGAAAGCGATACGAAGATTATGATGCCTGCAGGGGCAACGTTTACCATCGGTGGTGGAGATACCAACGTATATAAACTTACGCATGATATTTCTCTGAAGTTTAACGGTACGGCTTGGGAAGTATACGATCCCAACGCGCAACCTCCCGTAGGCCCTGAGCCCGAAGTTCCTCCCGTAGACCCTGAACCTACGGAGCCTGTGTTGGTTACGTTTACACACGTAAACAGCACGTTTAACAACAACACGGAAGTTGTGGCAGGTATGTATTATACCGTAATACATTTAGATGGTGTATTGACCAGCGGTTACTTTACCCAAGGTGATGACTTTACGGACATGGCGGCAAATGTAACGGGTGTTACGTACTTTGGTTTTGCCCCTGCATCTATTATTGCAGGTCCTGACAAAACGGAAATCAATTGGATTATCCTTTATAGTGCCACCGCACCCACGGAAGGGGATGTATTTACCGTAACGACAGGTTCAACGTTTAAGGTTGGCGGTGACGATACCAACGTATATGAACTTGTAAACGATATTTCTTTGAAATTTAACGGTACGGCTTGGGAAGTATACGATCCCAACGCGCAACCTCCTGTAGACCCTGAACCCGAAGTTCCTCCCGTAGACCCTGAACCTACGGAACCTATTTTGGTAACACTTACGGGTGCGAATGGTGTGTGGAACAATTTTGATTATACCGACCAAGGGTATTTCTGTACCTTCTTGCATTTTGAAGGTGGAATTGGCGGTGGCGGTTTGGATGGCGATTTTAGCAATCTTTTGTCCAATGTTACCTTGAACGGTCAACCTTTAGATACCGAGAACGTTTCCTTTGTTTGCGCTCGTTGGATCGGATTGGAAAACGGTATTATCTTGCGTTTCAAGACGTTGCCTCAAGAAAATTCAATATTGGTATTCCCTGCGGGCACGACCTTTACTGTAGGTGGAGAAGACGCGAACGTATATGAAATTTCGGAAACAATGGAACTGAAAATGAAGAACGGTAAATGGAATATTCCTTTGCCTACGGCAGAATTCATCGGTGTAAATGCGTGGAATAATAACATTGTTACCTTGGCGGGTTCGAGATTGACGATTTTGGACTTCGACGTTACGGCTATGGGTAATGCAGTTAGCACGGATAAAAATTTGATTGCGATGGCGGGCGTTAGTATCAACGGCGTAAAACTTACCGATATTGACGGAGCAAGCATTACGTATATGCACGGCGACAATCATATGGGTATTGACATTCCTGCTTCGGCAATTTATCCTACGCAGGAATATCCCATTACTATATTGAAGGTAGCAGCAGGTACGGTTTTTGAAAATTATGAATTACCCGAAATTACATTATCGCTTATTGGCGGTACTTGGGTTGTAGGGGAATTTGAAACTATGCCTGAAGAAGATGAGTATGTAACGATTTCGGACATAACGGGCGAAGAACGTGTTGAATTAGGCTCGGAAGGCTTGATGTCTGCGATGGACGGCTTTGCAGGGGACGTAAACTTCAAGTTCGTATATCGTTCTGACGAAGCAATTATGAACTATGCTCCCTACGGTGGTTTGGCTGTTTATCTCAATAGCACGAACAGTTGGGATGGTTGGCGCATTTTCTTCGTCGGCAACGTTGTTTACGTTTATGATGCGACTATGGGTGGCGTTGGCGATGAACACGTATTGCTTGGTCAAGCGGAATTTGGGATTGCAAGCAGTTTTGAAATGCAAATTGAAATTTCCGTTAAGCAGGTAGGCGGTAAGTATTCTATCGTGATTGGCGGTAGTTGCGCGAAGATTTTGGAACTTAACGACATCACGCCGATTGGCGACTGTATCGGCGGCGGCATTTCTTTGTATAGTGCAACGAGAAGTTGTAGTGTGAAGGATTATAAATACGGCGACGTATTCGATCCTGTCTTAACCATTAACAGCAAGCAGGAAATTATAATAAATGAAGGGGAAGCAGTTCCCGAAATTGATGCGACGGCTGTGGACGGCTTGACGGAAATTACGCCGACTTACGTTTGGGATGAAGGCGCAATTACCGATGGTAAAATGAACGTGGGCGTTTGGAATTGTGTTGTTACGGCAACAGACGCAAACGGTAACTATGCTACGGCAACCGTGCGTGTAACCGTAAAAGGCGAAGCTAAATATATGGTAACCTTTGACGGCGCAAACGAAGGGGAATACGCATACGGCGAAAAGATTGTAAAGCCTGCCGATCCGACAAAAGAAGCTACGAAAAAATATCAATATACTTTTGACGGTTGGTACAACGGCGATGAAAAATGGGATTTTGACCACGACATCGTAACAAGTGACGTTGCTTTGGTTGCAAAATTCATTGAAAGCGACGTTTACTACAAAGTAGCGGTAACTGTTTCGCGCGAAACGCAGACGATTTACGTAACTTACGGCGCGCAGGTAGATCTTTCCGTATTTGATAAAGAAGGCTTTGAAAAAGAAGTAAAACAAAACGGAGAAGTGATTACCAAGCTTATCGTAACGGAAGATACGGCAATAGAAATCACGTACACGCAGTCTGCGAGCAATACGCCGAGTGGTTGTGCTGGCGGTTGCGCAGGTTCGTTGACGGGTGTTGGCGGTATTGGTGTATTGCTTACTTTAATCGGCGGCGGTATGCTTATGCGTAAAAAGGAGGAAACGGATGAAAAATAATTGGAAAGCCTGTATTGCGCTCGGCTTGGCGGCAATTACGTCCGTAGCCGTTTGTGCGAATGTAAAAGCGAATGCGGAAGATAAAAAAGATATGTTAAAATTCAGTAGTGAAATTGCAGCGCTTACTCCCCATAGCGGCGAAACGGTTAGCGTAGTACATAACGGTATTGAAGGGATGATGAATCTGAAAAAGCTTACCGTTGCAGACATTGGTAAATATTACTATTTCCGTCCTGCGATGCAAATTTGGAACGACTTATCGTTGACGTATTATAACACGCAGGAAAAGGTTTGGGCGTTCTACAACGAGTGCGATGACTTTGCTCCCATCAACAATACTCTGGAATGGAATTACGCAAAAAATGCGGACAGCTACACAGTATCCGTCGCTTTGGATAAGGCGTTCAAAAAAGTGGTGTTTACGGACACGGTAGCCACAAATTCAGTCAATTTGGGGAATACGCTCTATTCGGGAACGGATTACTATTGGCAGGTTGTCGCAAACAACGGCGAAGAGAAAACCTATTCTCAAATCTTTGAATTTACCACCAAGGCAGGGACGCGTACGGTGGATATTGACGGTGTATCGAATACGCGCGACGTGGGCGGTTATCAAACCCCGAACGGCAAAACGGCGCAGGGGCTTTTGTACCGCACGGCAAGGCTTGACGATATTACCGAAGAGGGTTTGGTAACCATTCGCACGCTCGGCATCAAGACGGATTTGGACTTGCGTACGGTGGGCGAAGGTGAAGTCAATCCGATAGGCGTAGAAAACTACGTCAACGCAACGCCTGCACCTATTTATACGAACGGTATCGCTACCCCCGAAGGGAAAGAGGCGATTAAGACGGTTTTCCAAACTCTTGCAAACAGAGATAATTACCCTGTTGCCCTCCATTGTACGGTGGGACGCGACAGAACGGGGACGGCGATTGCGCTTGTAAATTCTATTCTCGGTGTAGATGAACAGACGGTTGTCAACGAATATATGGTTAGTGTATTCGGTGCAGTTTCCAGTTTTGCAAAAGGAAGCGACGCGCTTATCAATAACATTAACAGCTTGATGATATATCTCAACACCTTTGCGGGAGAAACGCTTGCGGAAAAAGCAGAAGCTTTGCTTCTTGACGCAGGTGTAACGGCGGAAGAAATTCAGTCCGTTCGTGATATTATGCTTGGCGATAATTACGATAATACGGTAGAATATGACGCGTCGTATGAAAATACGCATTTCGTTACCTTTAAGGCATACGGACACGCAAAGGAAACTTGGGCGGTTAAGGACGGCGTAGCGATTACGGCTCCTTACGAAATCGGGGAAGATTTCGTTTGGACGGTAAACGGCGAAGCGTATGATTTCTCGAAGCCGGTTACGCAAGATTTGACGATTAAGGCAACGGAAAAAGAATATGTAGAAGTTGTTGTAAGCGTTAATGGAGAAGAAACGGTTATCAAAGCGCAAACAGGCGATAGCATTGATTTTGCACAGTTTGCAAAAGAGGGTTATACCTATAAGGTAATGAACGACAAAGGGGATATTATCGACTCGTTGACGGTAGAAAAGCCCTGCGCCGTAACGATTATTTATTTTAAGAACTAAATTGAGGTTAAATTGTGACGGAAAAAGAACTTTTTATAGGGATATGGCAAGTACCGCCAGCTACAGAAGAAAATTATAAAATGCTTGTGGATTGCGGTATCAATGCCATATTCTTAAACGGAGAGTATTCGGAAGATATTGAGGAGCAAAAAAAGGCGGTAGATTACTCGGAAAAGTACGGTATATCCGTTGTGCTTGAAGGACGGAATAAATTGGACGGCTCGGTACTGTTTGAAAATCCGTTAAAGGATAGCAAAGCGGTTAAGGCATTCAATTTATTTGACGAGCCGTTATATACGCACGAACAACCTTTACGAGAGCTTGCTTTGAAGTTGAAGAATGCGTATCCCGACAAGCAAGCGTATATCAACTTAAATCCCAGTTACGTGCCTTGCGATGAGATTATGCACGATTATCCAAGATACGTGGAAACCTTTGCAAAATGGGTTTATGACATTGAAGGGGTTGGCGGTTGGCTTTCAATGGATCATTATCCGCTGCGCCGCACGAAAGAAGATGAATTCTATCTTTTTGACGATTGGTTTACGGATATAGAAACGACGGCTGTAACTGCGAAGAAATACGGCTTGAAACCTCATTTCTTTATTCAAAGTATGGCGTTTGGCGGTACGATTTCGTGGTGGAATGACCGCACGCCAACCGAAGAAGATATACGTTTGCAAATTTACGCATATCTTGCGTATGGCGCAAAGGGTGTTTCTCATTTTTGTTATCAATCCCCGAAGTCTAACGAGTTTTTTGAACGTCAATCGGGACTTTTTGATAAGGGTGCGCCTACGGAAAGATGGTTTTACGCGCAAAAAATCCATAAAGAATTGAAACCTTTTGAAAAAGAATTGGTAAGTTCTTCTTGGGAAAAGTGCTTGCGTGTAGATTCTACCGTAGCAGACGTAAACGAATTGTTTAATTGTCAAAACGGAAATGCTTTTGAAGAATTTGCGACAATGCAAAGCGTAGAAACGACGGCGCGTTGTTTGGTGGGGGCTTTTAAGGGAACGGATGGTAAAGAAAGTTTTATGCTTGTAAACGTGGAAGATACGTCGAAGAAGAAAACGGTTGCCGTAACGTTAACTCTTAAAAAACCTACAAGTTTCAAAATTTACAAAAGCGGAGAAAATTTCGTAGAAAGCTTCGTGAACGCTTTCACAATTACGCTTGGCGTTGGCGAAGGAATCTTTATGATAGAGGAATAAAAAATGAGTACAATGTTAAAGGCAAAAAAGGTGAATTGGAGCAGAATAATCTTTATTCTTTGCTTTATTCTCGTGCCTACGATTAACTTTCTTATATTTTATGTTTACGTAAATTTCGACGGTATTTTGATGGCGTTTTACCGTTATGACGTAAACTATAACAAGATTTGGGGATTCGAGAACTTTACAATGTTCTTTGATGAGTTGTTGCATCAATCGGACGGCATACAGCTTGCGTTTGTCAACACATTCAAAACGTTTTTGATAAACCTAATTATTTTCCCTTGGGGAATTACAGTTTCCTATTTCTTGTATAAGAAAATCCCCCTTTATAAAACGTTTAGAGTCTTGTTCTTTCTTCCCAGTATCATTAACGGGATTATTACGGTAATTGTATATAAGAACTTTGTAAGCGTAGAAGGCCCTATTGCAATAATGGTACAAAATATGTTGGGATTGTCCGAACCGCCCGACCTTTTAGGCGACCCGCGATTTGCCAATACGTTTGTATGGATACATATGCTTTGGCTTTCTTTCCCCGGCGATATGATTATTTGGGGCGGTGCATTTGCAAGAATTCCCGATGGTGTTATCGAATCGGCAAGAATAGACGGCGCAAGTTGGTTTACAGAGCTTGTGAGAATTATTCTTCCAATGATATGGCCCACGTTTGCGTTGAAAGCAATTATGTTGATTTCTTCGGTATTTGGAGCGTCGGGCGCGGTATTCCTTTTAACAAACGGCGATTATGGTACGATGACCTTCTCCGCGTGGCAATATATCCAAATCAGAAACAGCTCTAACAATCCTAATTCGGTTGTATATAATTATGTATCGGCAATCGGTATTATTGTTACTTTGGCTGCAATGGTTTTGGTGTTACTTGGGAAATGGCTTGAAAACAAATTATTCAAGGACGTAGATTATTAAGGAGGTAGAAAAATGAGAATTAAGTTTTTAGATAGAAAATCTACCGCCGAAAAAATCATTTACACCATTGTATTCATTTTGTTTACGGCTTTTGCTCTTTCCTATTTATATATCTTCTTTTGGGGAATCGTTGCTTCCTTAAAAACGCATACGGAAAACGTAATGAAGCCGTTTGCTTTTCCCGAAGTTGCACAATGGAAAAATTTTAAGGAAGTATTTACGCTGTTTACGCCTAACAATACAACCTTTTTGGAGATGACTTTTAATAGTATTTTCTTCTCGGTTGTTCCTGCGGCTGGCGGTATTATGTTTACGGCGATGCTTGCTTACGTAACGACAAAATATAAGTTTTGGGGTTCGCAAATATATTATTATTTGTCTTTTGTCGTAATGTTGCTTCCTATATACAGTTCGGGCGGCGCAATGTATAAACTTATATTTAATTTAGGTTTAATCAACAATTATGCTTTTGTTATTACCGCGTTTAGTGGTATAGGTGCGTCGTATATGTATTTTGCGGCATTCTTCAAAAATCTTTCTTGGAGTTATGCGGAAGCGGCATACATAGACGGGGCAAACGATTGGCAAGTATTTTTTAAGGTTATGTTACCGCAAAGTATGACAATGTTAGGAGCGTTGTTCTTGCTTGCGTGGATGGGGGCTTGGAATAGCTACGACGCGCAACTGTTGTACTTGCCCGAATTACCTACGTTGTCCGTTGGTATTTATCTTTTCGACTTTGATATGAAATACTACGTAAGAAGGGACTTGCTGTTCGCGGCGTGTATGGTATCGTCCATTCCTACGCTTATCGTGTTTATATGTTTTAACAACATTATGATGAGTAATGTTTCGCTTGGCGGAATTAAAGAATAAAAATAAGGAGAAATCTTATGAGAAAAATAGTTAGTTTAGCACTTATGGGCGTTATGTCCCTTGCAACTGTCTTTTCGGCAGGTTGCAACAAGAAAACAGCGGACTCGACAACGGATATTGAAATTACGTTTTGGCGTTCGGGTATGGGTGATGAATTTATGAACGGAATTGTTGCGGCTTTTGAGGCAAAGTATCCCGAATATGACGTGCATTTGAACTCGGAAACGACCAATACGGCTATTTCCGATAACATTATGAATGGTGCAAAGTATAATACGGTTGACTTGTATTTTGAACCTATTCCGTCTAACTCGTTGTATCAATACTTGGAACCGCTTGACGACGTGCTTACGATGGTAAACGCAGGGGAAAGCAAGAAGGTTTCTGAAAAAGTTTCCAAGAGTCTTTTAGATAACTACAAGTTCTACGATGGGAAATATTACACCCTTCCTTACGGCGGCGGCGTTTGCGGTATCGTATATAATGAAGATTTGATGCAAGGCTATCAAATTCCCAAGACGACGGATGAACTTCGTAATCTTGTATTTGACCTTTATACGGCGTATAATAAAGATAATTGCAAACCGTTTATTTACTTTAACGGCGGCTATTGGGAATACGTTTACAATCTTTGGCAAGCACAATACGATGGATTGGACTATTATTACAACACCTATTCTACGCTTGGTCAAGATGTTTCCGTTCTTGGCAGCGCAAACGAAAATCCCAGTCTTGATGTCTTAAAAACGAAAGACGGCAGATACCAAGCATTAAAGGTAATGGAAACTTTACTTAATTCGCAATACGTTGTTTCGGGTTCTAACTCGGCAGATCATACCACGCAACAAACGAAGTTCTTAAACGGCAGAGCAGTTATGATGTGTAACGGTGCTTGGATGAACAACGAAATGAAAACGGCAAGTTCAACCAGTAAAAATTTCTCTATTATGCAAACGCCGGTTATCAGCTCGATTGTTGATAAACTGACTGATGTGAAAACGGACGCTATGCTGTCTGCTGTTATTGAAGTAGTGGATAAGGTAACGGATGGTGAAGTTGCAATCAACGATGTAAAACAAGCCGACGGTACGTATAAAATCGGCGATAGCGTTATTTGCGAGAGCGATTGGAACAAGATTTACGAAGCAAGAAATATCATTTGGGAAAATTACAGTCAACACGCTATTTGTATTCCTAACTATGCTTCCGCAAAAGAAGGTGCAAAGAAATTTGTAGCGTTCTATTTCTCCGACGAAGCGCAAAAGATTATGAACGATAAAACGCATATGTCGTTACCGTTTACGTTTGACAATGCTGCAAATAATCCTAACATAGATACTTGGTCTACGTTTGAAAAGACGATGTATACCTTCTCGCAAAAATATACGATGGTTGGTATGGTAGAAGGTAGAAGGAGTCTTGTATTCACTCGTGGCGGTGCATTTGATTATGCGGCGGTGAATTTTGTCAGCGCAATGAGCCAACAATCGGGTGCGAAATCGGCTGATACCGTATGGGGCGAAGTAACGAAAGCATTTAGCGATAACTGGAATACGTATTTGAGCAATGCAGGTCTGAAATAAGGCGGGACTTATGAAAAGAACATTATTAAAAAAAGGAATAGCCTTTCTTGCTTGTTTGGGTATTTGTTTGGGTGGTTTTGCAGGTGTGATGCCTGCAATTACCGCCAAAGCAGGTATGTCTACGCAACAAGTAGTGACCGAAGATATGTATAAGGACGAGCTTTCCAATCAAAAATGGTATAAGACGAGAGATATTTCTCACGAAGATGGGAAGATTGTATTTGAAAAGGATAAAACAAGCGTTGAAAGTAAAATAGTCAGCGTTGTTCTCGCGAATGATTTACGCGAGATGGGGATTGATAGTTGTATCAGCGGTACGGTTACGATAAAGGTAAGGGAAGCGTTGACGGGCGAATTTTATATCGGTTTCGGATTAGAACGTCCTTATTCTGCCGTTAATTCCGCATCGGCAATTTGTCTTTATGATAATGGCGGTGCGCTTGGAATTAAAGTTAAAAACTTTAAGGGAGAAAACATCGGCGACATATATACTGCGCAAACGACTTATGCGTATGGCGAAGAGATTGTTATTGATTTTGACGTTTTTTCGGCAGGAAGTATGTATTTGTCGGTAAACAGTACGACGCTCTTAAATCACGATAACGAGAAGACTGTTTACGCAAATGGGTATTTTGGGTTTGGTCAAAGCGCGGCGTCGTCCGTAGAAATCTATAATGCGGAAGTTCGCGCGGCGACGTATGATAGACCGTCAAACAGCAATATAAATGAAACGTTCTCGGACGGTTTCAATAGCGCGTTGTTATATTCGGAAGGTGGCAACAACGGTTATTACACACCCGAAAAGGTGGTTTGTGAAGATGGAGTATTGAAATTTACCAACATTACAATGACGGGGTATATTTCAACAACGAAGGAGTTTTCAAACTTCACAATGACTTATGATATTCCGCATATTCAAAGAGTTGCTCAGGTCGATGAAAACGGAAACGTAACGATGCCTGCAACGAACTGGATAGGGGTTTCTATCGGTTGTCCTGCCATTAAGACGAATTCGTCGGTGGCGGTTGCGCAGTCTTTGTTCTTTTATATGATGCCCGTTTATAGTGGTGGGGACGCAATCAGTTTTTCTTGCGTACTGCTCAATAATTATTCCATTCTTAAACAGACGTCGATTTCCAACGAATATAACTTCTTTGCGGGCAAAAATGGGATTGACGGCGAAGGGAATGAGAGAACGGTAAATCTCAAAGTAGAGATGTTGGACGGCAAGTTGCAGGTGCTTGTAAAATACGATAACGAACCGAGTAATAGATATTACAAAGTTATGGATTACGATTTAGGATATACGCCGCAGGGATTCGTGCAAATTTGGGGCTATGGCGACGATTTTAATTACGTGCAGAATAATATGGCAAACGGCAGAGAGTCCTATTGCGCGAATTATTGGATTGATAATCTTATCATTGAAAACAAGGATGAAAATCCTAATTTAGTAGAAGCAGGTTTTACATCAAGTAAATTACCGCAGCAAGATGATTTCTTGTATGTGGACGAATGGGATAACCGCGCGGACACTCTTTTCCGAGCAGATGCCCCTACGAAAGAAAGCGGTTGCAGAAGCAGTATTGGTATTGGCTCTTGTATGATGCTTGCGTTGGCAGGCGGGGCTTTGGTGATAAACAAAAAAGGGGGTAAAGAAGAATGAAAAAAAGAGTAAGCATTGCGCTTGCAATGCTCATAAGTATTTCTTCCGTTGCCTTTGCGTCGTGTAAGAAAGAAGGCGGTGTAACCGATTACGATAAGGTGTATCCCGATAGAGTGGTTAATACCTATTCCTTTGATATTATCGGCGGACAAGACGTAATGCCTATCGGCTTATATTATGGCCCTTATACGCCCAACGGTTCAGAGAATGGAAACACTATGCCTAATTTTACCGATGAATATTATGTAAAAATGCTTTCGGAGGCAGGGATCAATCTTTTCACCTACTGTCCTGAAGTGTATCCGCAGGCAAGAGAGAGTATAAAAAAGGTGCTTACGCTTGCGGAAAAATATAATATCGGTTACTATATCAACGATTATGATATCGTGAGTATGTCGCACGGGACGAAAACGGTTTCGGATGAACTTGTCAGCCAAAGAATTGCGGAGTTTGCAGATTATAAATCCTTTGTAGGTTTCTATTCCTACGATGAACCGCACTACGAAAAAATTGAGTATATCGGGCAATTAAACGCGGCAATCAATCGTGTAAGCGACCATAGATATTCCACCTATGTCAATATGCTTCCGAGGTGGGAAGAACGTCCCTTGAAATATACTTCGGGGACGGAAGACATCGAATACGAGGAATACGTGGGTAGATACTATCGTGAGGGGAATGGTAAATATATTTCTTGGGATCACTATGTATGGGATTTCAAGAGCAATAAAGGCTATTTCAATAACTTGGCGATTATTAAGGAAATGTCCGAAGAATATGGTATTCCTTACTGGGCATTTATCCAAGCAGGTGGTCAATGGAACGATTTGATGCTTGAAATCGAATCCTTACCCGAACCCTTCCCTACGGAAGGTCAGTTGCTTTGGAACGTGAACACGTCGCTTGCGTGCGGTTCTAAGGGAATTCAGTATTTCTTAGGTTTCCAACCCTTGTTCTTCGCGTATGCCCCGAACGGTACGTATGATTTTACGCGTAACGGTTTGTTTGGTGCAAATGGCAATATCAATCGTTGGTATTACTATGCGCAAAAAATGAACGTACAAATTGAAGCTGTGGACGAAATTTTAATGAACGCATACAACGTGGGCATTATCCCGTCCGATTCCATTAAAGCGGATTTTGAGGGGAATTCGATGGTCATTGACAGCGGAGAATTCCATCAATTGAAGGGAGTTCGCGGTGATGTGCTTGTAGGGTGTTTTGAATACGAAAAGAGAACTGTTTTATATGTAGTAAATTATACGTATAATAAGGCAAATGACGTTATACTTGATTTGAATGATACGCACGAAATGAAAATTATTCAAAGAGGTAAAACTTTGACGGTAAATGAACAGCATTTAGGTATTCGTTTGGAAGCAGGGGAAGCTGTGCTTGTAGAATTTGTATAATAAAAAAGCCGAGTTAATCGACTTGCAAGAGTGATTAACTCGGCTTGTATGCTCTTAGCTTGGTTTGGAATATTTTTTTCGGTATTCTTTCGGCGTGCTACCCGTATACTGCTTGAATACTTGATTAAAACGATAGGGGTACGGATAGCCGATTTCTTCGGCAATCTGCGCGATATTCATTTTGGTTGTCGATAGATATACCTTGGCGAGATCAATACGCTTTTGCGTGAGGTACTCCGTCACCGTAACGCCGATATGCTTTTTAAATACGCGGCTTACGTAAATATAGTTGTAATTGATTTCCGCCATTGCGCTTTGGATTCCTGCCTTAATGTGTATCGGATCGTTTAGATTCGAAAGGAAGGTTTGAAACCATCTTGGATAGGGCGGTTTTTCTTCTCTATCGGAAAGATACAGTAATCCTAATATATGTGCGACAAAACTATTGATTAGGTAAGGTCTGTTTTTTTCTTCGCTTGGCGACATATATTTGATAAAATTTAATAATTTTTCAAGATATTCAATTTGGGCTGAAGTGATTTGTATATGTAAGGGGAAAACGCTTCGGTTGATTTCATCTAATAGGGTAGGACTGATGTATTGACAAGCGTTTTCAAACAGTTGTTTAGATATAACAATATCCCGATGCGTACACTCGCCCGTTCTCTTGAAAGTGTGGATATCATTAGGGCGCAAGAAGAACATATCGCCTGTTTTGATAGGTTGTCGTTGTCCGTTATGAACGTGTATGATTTCACCTTCCGTCACGTAAAAAATTTCGTAGAAGGAATGGGTATGGATAAACGTATCCTTCTCGTAGGTTAAATGTGTCGCAAATTCGACGTCGTTTTGTAAAAATGATAATTCTTTAATATTTTGTGCCATAGGTTCACCTTGGTTGTATTATAATATAAATTTGAAGAAAAGTCAATATAAAAAGTTAAAAAGGAAAGTATTATTATGAAATTTTTAGACGTAAACAAGTTACAAGATGTTTTGACAAAAAGGAGTTTACAAGATATAAAAACGGGTACGATTACTTGTTCGCAAATTATTATCAATCAATGTGGTAAAAGAGTATATCAGGCGGAATTTGGTACGAACGGTATTCACGGAGAGCTTTTACAGCACGACGCAACCTATCGTATCGCGTCTATGACCAAGCCCGTTACTACGCTTGCGCTTTTGATGGAAGTGGAAAAGGGCAGGGTGGATTTGCAAGCTCCTATCAGCAAGTACGTTCAAGGCTATGAAAAATTGCCTATTGCTCGGCTTGAAGATGGCGAATTGAAAATTATAGGCGAAAGCAAAACTCCTATTTTAGTGTATCACTTGCTTTCCCACACAAGCGGTATTGAGATGGGCGACATTGTAGCTGCGGTTACGGCAAAAATGGAAGAATCGCAAAAGAAAACTTTGCAAGAAGTGGTAGAATATTTTGCGGATAAACCTTTGGCTTTTGAATCGGGTACGGCGCAATCTTATGGTCCGCACGTGGCTTTTGACATTGCCGCAAGAATTGTAGAAGTTGTCAGCGGAATGGATTATGCTACCTATGTAAAAGAGAATATTACCGACGTTATCGGTATGAAAGATACCACTTTTATTCCCACCGAGGAACAGTGGGCGCGCATTGTGGTAAGACATAAGCTTGCCGAAGATGGCAAAGTAATAGACGTGCCGCACGATTACGCGCATATTTATGGTAATAATCCGCTTACTTACTATTGCGGCGGCGCAGGATTGATGTCTACGGCGGAAGATTATTCGTTGTTTGCAGAAACCTTATTGAATGGCGGTGTTGCACCGAACGGAAAACGAGTAATCGGCGAAGAATTTTTGAAACATATGTATACGCCTTATTGTCCGCCAGAATTTATGGATGCGGGTACGCAAGCAACGGGAGTAACTTGGGGGCTTGGAGTACGCTTGTTTACGAAAGATATCGGTAAATTGCCCAAAGGCTCGTTTGGATGGAGCGGCGCATATGGAACGCATTTTTGGGTGGATCCCGTCAATAAAATTACGGCAATTTATATGAAACAATCGGAAAGTAACGGGGGCGCAGGCGCGGAAACGGGCGAGAATTTTGAAACGGATATTATGGGATGCCTTGTATGAAAGAAGTAAGAGAATATATTGCGAATAACTGGGAGAAAACCTTTCACGCTCCGTCGGAAATGCGTGGAAATTTCGTTGTTCCTAAATATTACGTTTCGCCGTCCATCGGCGGTATGTATATAGACTTGTATTATTGGGACGTTTATTTTATTAACCTGGGCTTGATGAAAGACGGTCACGATGAACAGGTGGAAAACAACCTTGACAATATGGCGTACTTCATTGATACGCTTGGGTATATGCCAAACGCAAATACGCTTGCAGACCGTTCGCAACCGCCGCTTTTTTGTAGTGCGGTATATGATTACTACGTACATAAAGGCGATACGGAAATTATCAAGAAATATATGCCGTATATCGTGAAAGAATATGAGTTTTGGCAAACGCAACGAAAAGCAAAGTTTGGGTTAAATAACTTTTCGACTAACGCCGACGACGAGTTAAAAATGCTTAACTATGAAGGCTTATCGGATAGAGTATTGGAAAAGGCTGATACGCGAGAAGGTCAGCTTACGATTGCGCAAGACATTATGGCGATTGCGGAAAGCGGACTTGATTTCAATATGCGTTTTAGAACAAAACGCAGTAAAATCGACGCAAGCAGTTTCGTACACCTTGACTTAAACTGTTTCTTGTATGAAATGGAGTGTAAGGCGGCTAAAATGCTTGAAATTATCGGGGAAAGCACCGATCCTTTCCGTTCTAATGCGGAGCAAAGAAAGGCGCTTATAGAGCGTTATTTCTACGATAAAGAACAGGGGATTTATCTTGATTACAATTTCGTGGATGATAAGTTTTCGGAAATTGTTAGCGCGATATCCATTTATCCCTATGCTTACGGTATTTCTACCGACGAGCAAGGCTTGAAAAAGGTACTGTTTATTTTGGAATACGAAAACGGCGTTACGCCTACCCCTTATCGCGGCGAGGACGTATATTATCAATGGGATTATCCTTGTATGTGGCCCGCGGCAACGTGCATTATCTATAAGGCGTTGAAACGGTTGGGACTTTACGACGACGCAAAAAGAATTGCGGAAAAGTACAATCGCGCCGTTGATAATAATTTTATGAAAACGGGACGGCTTTGGGAAAAATACGACGCGGTTACCGGTGAAATAGGACAATCGGCTGAATACGACACTCCCGAAATGATGGGTTGGACGGCAGGTGTTTACGTTTATTTTGACGAAGAATTGAAAGAGATTGAACAATGAAAACTCTTAAAAAGATAGAACGATTTAATGAGGACGAAATTGAACGGTTGCTTACGCCCGTATGGAATAACGATGAAATAATCGGCGAAACGGGGGTGATAATCGGCGAAGAAGGCTCTATACAATTACTCGGACGCCCCACCCATGGTCGCGTTGAAGTGAAAAATATCTTTGATGATGTGTTGTATGAAGAGGGCGTTGATTATACGGTTGACGGGAATAAAATTAAGCGTATTGCAGGGGGAGATTTGCCTTTCTTTACGATAGATGATTATTATAGAAAAGAGCCAAACGCACACATTATTTTGAAAGCGGACCCGTCGAAAATAGAATTTTCTTTTCCCGAACAAAGATATATTTACTTTAGTGAAGGTGTGGACGGGTTTAGCCGCTATATTACAGTTTCCTATGAAATAGAGAAAGGTATTACCCCTAATTTAATCGTTGGGGATAAGAAACTGCAATCGTTTGTGGGCAAACTCAAAACGAACAAAAAGGCGAAAATTTTACTCTACGGCGATTCAATTACGGTAGGCTGCAATGCAACGGGAACAAAATACGGCGGTAATGTCAGTCCGTACTTACCCGATTGGAATACGCTTATGAAGCTGTGTTTAAAAAAGAAATATGCGGCGGAAATCACCGTTTGCAATCAAGCGGTTGGCGGGTGGAGTTCTGTCAACGGTATCGATAGCTTTGAAGAAAAATGCGGCAATGAAGTGGCTTCTACGGATTTATTCTGCATAGGTTTTGGCGCAAACGATATATCGACGGATACGGAACAATTCAAGGCGAATATTGCAGGTATGATAGATGGATATTTTGCAAAAAATCCCGACGGGAACGTACTTCTTTATTCAACCTTATTACCTAACGATCAAGCAATCGGTTGGCGTATGAATCAACCGTTATTTGAAAAAGTTTTACTGGAATTGGGTGAGAAATACGAAAGAGTAGGCATTGCAAAGATTTCTACCGCATTTTTATGGTTAGAGCAGCAAGGAAAACAAACGAGAGACGTATTGGCAAACAGCGTGAATCATCCCAACGATTTCGGGGTAAGAATGTATGCGCAGGTACTCTTGAAAACGCTATTAGGCGAAGAATTTTTATAAGGGAAATAATATGAAGAAAGTAACTTTATTAGGCGATTCTATTAGACAAATCGGTTACGGCACGAAAGTTCCTGAGCTACTTGGCGAAGAATACGAAGTGTTTCAGCCCGAAGATAATTGTCGTTATGTAAAATATACGTTGCGTATGCTGTTTGATTTTAAGGCGCAAATTGAAGGGAGCGACATTATTCATTGGAATAACGGGCTTTGGGATACGTGTACGAATCTTTATGACGACGGTAAGCCGTTTTCAAATGAAGAAGAATACGTGGAAAATATGCTCCGCGTTGCAAAGGAATTGAAAAAGCTGGGTAAGCGTGTTATTTTTGCAACGACAACGCCTGTTCATCACGAATTTCATTTTAACGACAATAGTCTTATTCAACGCTATAATGCTTTGGTTGTACCGAAGTTGCGGGAACTTGGAATTGAAATCAACGATTTACATTCACTCGTAATGCAAGACCTTTATAAATATATCGGCGCAGATCAAATTCATTTGTCGGAAGAAGGTATTGCGGTTTGTGCGGAACAAGTAGTGAAAGCTATTAAAGGTTAGTATCTAAAAGAGCTATAATTGTAAAGATGTCTAAAAGTAAGAGTTTTGAATTGGGTTTATGCGAAACTTCCTGCGAGGTAAACGATCATCTCGATAGGGGGTTGACCAATGAAATTATTGCGCATTTTGCGGGAGAATTTAAGGCAACGGCAATGCGCGTGTGGCTTCGCTTTCACGAATTTGCCCATTGCGATAAAAAGGATAACGTAACGATTATCGAAGAACGCGCGAAAAAATTACGCACATATTTGGATTCGTTAAAAGCAAAAGGGGTTAAGGATTTTTCTTTGCTTTCTTGGTCGTTTTTGTATCCCGAAGATTTTCATTGCACGGATGGGTGGGCAGTACCCGACCCAGTTCAAGAAACGGAAAAATACATTCGGTTCTTAAACGTGCAGAGAAAACTTTATGAGTTAATTGCCGAGCAATTTCCCGATATTTGCTATTTTGAACCGACAAACGAACCCGACGGCTTTTGTGGCGATTTTTTGCATCGTGAAGGTTTTATATGGGGGAAAACGAAAGAAGAAAATGTCCCCTACATCTACACGAAGGAAGAAATCATTAAAATCGTTTTAGATTTATCCTATTTTACAAATGCGGGCGTTAAGAAATATAACGGCGCGGCAAAAGTGTTGTTTCCGGGATTTTGGAATATGGACGATGCACCCGTGTATTTGACGAAGGTGTTTTCAGAGCTTCAATCGGGGCAGTATCCTTCGATTTGCGAGAAAAAGTCAAATAAACAAAAAGACTTCTTTGAAGTTATGAGTTTTCATCCCTATTCTTTGAAAACTGGGGAGATTGACGAAGATTGGTTGCAGGGGCAAAAACGATTATATAGCGTTATGCAGTCGTTTGGCGCAGGAGATATGCCCGTATGGTACACAGAATTAGGCTGGTCGGATTTTGCAAGAGATTCTGAAAAAAAATTGATTGGCGATAGATTCTTGAAAGCATTTGAAATGGTAGATAAAGAGCTACCGTTTGTTAAAAAGATTTTCTTGTTTCGACTGTGTACTTTGGCAGACCGTTTGGAAACGGTGGGGGAGGATAATTTTGGTTTAATCTACAACATATTTGACGAAGTGCATTCTGGCGAACCTAAACCTGCGGCGATTACGCTTGCGAAATATATCAACGGAAATGATTACGACATTGCTCCGCTGTATAAGTTTGCAAAGAAACAGCGATAATTCGATAGAGAATATTTAATGGAGGAAAAAATGAAAATATTGTTTTTTGGTGATTCGATTACGGATATGGCGAGAAGCCGTGATATGGATGGACAAGCCTTTGGTTATGGCGTTGGATTCGTGAACAGCGTAGCGAGTACGTTAAAATATGAAAACCCCGAAAAATACGATATAATCAATCGCGGTATCGGTGGGCATAGAATTGTGGATTTGTATGCGCGTATCAAAGCGGACGTATGGAATCATAAACCCGATATGGTTAGTATTCTTATCGGTATCAACGATGTGTGGCACGAAATTTACGGCGAAAACGGCGTTGAGCTTAATCGCTTTGAAAAAGTGTATCGTATGCTGATTGAAGATACGAGAGAACAGCTTCCTAACGTGAAGTTTATTCTTTGTGAGCCGTTTGTTTTGAAGGGTTCTGCAACGGAAGAAAAGTATGAAGAATTCTTAGAAGTAAAGAAGTACGCAGCCGTTGTTAAAAAGCTTGCGGAAGAATACGAGATTCCTTTCGTTGCATTGCAAGAAAAGTTTGATGAAGCGGCAGAAAAGCACGGTGCGATACATTATTTGTATGACGGCGTACACCCCGACGTTGCAGGCGGTAAATTAATTGCGGAAGAATGGTTGAAGGTTTTCCGCAAAGGGATAGATAATAATGGCTTTTAATAAAGCAAAGTGGATTTGGGTAGAAAAAGAGTCCAAACCCGATACATATGGCGAATTTTATAATGATTTTGCTTGGGCGGAAGGCGATGTAAATTGCCGTCTTTCTTGTGATGGCGATTATACGCTGTTCGTGAATGGGAAATACGTTGCAAGTAATCAATACGGCGATTATGAGTGGTATAAATCGTATGATAATATAGACATAACCCCTTTTTTGAAGAAGGGGAAGAACGCTATTGCTGTGCTTGTTTGGCATTTCGGTGTGGATAGCCAGCGTTATATCAAGGCGAAAGCAGGGCTGATTTTTGAGTTGCAGTCGGGCGATAGCGTATTGCTCGCAAGCGGTGAAAATACTCTTGCAAGATACAGCAAGGCGTATAAGCAAGGCGCGCAAAAGTTGGTGACACGGCAGTTGGGCTTTTCGTTTGCATATGATGCAACCAAAGAAGACGGCTGGAAAACCACGGGGAAAGGCTTGCAAACTGCGGTTGTTATAGAGAAAAACTGTTCGCTTATCGGACGCCCGATACAGAAGCTGAAATTGCTTGAACTCGTACATGATAGGGTGATTTTAGCGGAAAATAACCATTATATCATAGATTTAGGCAAGGAAACGGTAGGACTCATTTCCCTTGATTTTGTATCGCCGGCTGTTCAAAAGATTGTAGTGGCGTGGGGAGAAGACCTGCAAGATGGTCACGTTCGTCAAAGAATAGAGCATCGAGATTTTAGCTTTGATTACGTTGCAAAAGCAGGTAAGAATGAGTACGTGAACTATATGCTCCGTTTGGGGTGTAGGTATTTGGAAATCCATACGGAAGCGCCCATTGAAATTGGGAGTATCGGTTTAATTCCGCAAGTATATCCCGCCAAAGAAAAACAAGTAAAGCTTGACAATGCATTAGACCAAAAGATATACGACGCTTGCGTGAATACCTTGAAATTGTGCATGATGGAGCATTACGTGGATACACCATGGAGAGAACAATGCTTGTACGTGTATGATTCGCGGAATCAAGCGCTTTGCGGATATAAGGTGTTTGAAAGCGGGAACGCTGAATACGTGCGTGCAAATTTAAAGCTCATCAGCCAAGATAGACGGGAAGACGGCTTGCTTGCAATTTGTTATCCCTGCGGTATGGATTTGACGATACCTTCGTTTTCGCTGTATTACTTTATGCAGGTCAACGAATATCTGAAAAGCACGGGCGATATTACGCTTGCACAAGATGTTTACGATAAGTTAATTTCGGTGTTAAAGGTGTTTATTGACAATCGTAAAGACGGCTTGGTTCTCAAATTTGAAGGGGAAAACCATTGGAATTTTTACGATTGGTCGCCTTATTTAGATGGGGAATTGCACGGAACGGAAGATGCTATTCCCGATTTGATGATAAACCTGCTGTTCATTTTGGCTTTACAAAACCTGCGTGAAATTGCCCTTAAAATCGGTCAATCGTTTGCTTATGAGGATTTACTCGAAGAAAGTAAAAAGCGCACGAAGGAAGCCTTTTACAATGCGGACGAGGGCTTGTATTCGATGACCGTAGGCGGTAGAGAATATACCGTTTTGGGAAATGCTTTGGCAATTCTTGCAGGATTGGAATTGGATAAGGATTGCGTTTGCGAAAAGATTGTAAACGGCGAACTTTCCGATTGCTCGTTGAGTATGAAAATCTTTAAGTACGATGCCTTACTTGCTACGGATAAAGAAAAGTATCAAGAGTGGGTATTGAATGAAATTCGCAGAGAATACGGCAAGATGATAGAACAAGGTGATACGGTTTGGGAAACAATAGACGGGGCGAGCGCATTCGATAATGCGGGGAGCCTTTGCCATGGTTGGAGCGCAATTCCTATTTTATATTTAGGTAACGATTAAGGAAGAAACACAAAACAGAGTGTCTATTGAACAACGAGAGTTGTTTGATGGGCACTTTTTATTTTTTTTCTATCGAAATTTTTTTAACCTGGCAGTTTTTGTCAGGTTGGCATATTAGAATGTTGCCATGGTGCTATGGGGAACCTAAAAAAATTAAAAATATTTTTCAAATATGGCATTAGGTGCCTTATTTAGATGTTAAAATTCTTTCGTAACTGAAAAAGAAAGGGGGAATGTACTGAGAACGATAAAAAACAAAAAAGTAAAAATATTTTTTGAAAGGGGTAGTTAGGCTGACCGTTTTCATATTACACTTTCACTACAACGAAGAAGATGGATAATGAGAAATTTAAAAATAATTCCGCTCAACCCCTTTAATTTTTGCCCAATCCAAAGTGAGGGGGAGAAATTAAAAAAATCAGACAAATTTAAAAATTTGGTTGTAGCCTACTTCAATTTTTGCTCAATCCATAGTGAGGGGATAAATTTCTCCCTCGGACAACTGAAGATACTACGCACCTTTTACATTCCTTCTGCTGTCGCAAAAACGGCAAGCCACATGAACGGATAAATTCCAAAATTCAGACGATACGGTGCAATCTGTATCGAAGGCGAAGAAAGGCAGAAGCAATAATGATACTTACGTCTAGTCTCAAGTCGAGTGGTAACCAATCCATCGCAACTAAAGAGGGCGTTCGGGTGAGAACCACGCGAAGGTGAAATTCCTATGAGAGTCAAGGCAGGCTCGGAAGGATGCGTACCCACGTTCAGGGAAGTGAAGTGACAAATGTGAACGAAAAAGAAAACGATTAAAGATAAAAAAGCGGTCGTTTATGCATTAGGCGACCGCTTTCAAATTTTGAAATTCATTTTTAAGATATAAAAAAATTCGTGGGAGGTGGAGTATGAATTTGGGAACTTGCAAACAAAATAGCTGGATATTCATTGTCGAAGTGTGGTATAATGCGTTTACCCAACCGATAGAAAGGGGGAAGGGCGATAAGCCCGAAATTAAAATTAGGAGGTGAAGGATCAAGAATTAGCGAAAGTTCTAAAATGCTTAGAGCAAATTCCAAACGAGAGAGATCGTGCGGACGCGATGGAAATTATATTGAAAGCGGCGGCTGAAAGCATTACGTTGGAACGGCTAAAAAAGATATCTTCTTTCCGAGAGGAAAAGAAGACGGAAGGAAAGGAGCATGGATATATCAAGTTTAAGAAAAAGGAGATAGAATCCATGCCAGACAATTTAAAAAAGCTATTTGTAATTAATGACAAAATCGTTACCTATCGTTGTATGCGAGGAATGTACCAAGCAAGATTCCGTAGAGACGGATACTCCATTGAGGTTGCAGCCAAAGATTTTGAGACGATGAAAATGAGGTTTTTAGAAAAGCTGAAAAAAGCGGATGCTGCGCGAGCGGCAGGCGGTAAGGCTTATCCTAAATTCGGCGAGTTTCTTCAAGAATGGCTGATGATTAAAAAGCAGACGGTAAAAGCATCGACCTATAAATCTTACTGCGATTTAACGAGCCATAACTTGGTGAAGAGGTTCGGCGATATGCCTGTAAACGAAATCACTCGAAAGGTGATACAAGAATTTTTATTCGAGCTTACAGACGCGGGAAAAAATCGCACGGCACACAAACTGAAACAGCTCTTAAACGCAATGTTTGAGGTGATAGTGGATGATTATCCTGGGCTGACAAACCCCACGAAAAAAGTGGTTTTATCGCATTATGAGGTAAAGAAAGGCACGGCGCTGTCAAAGGACGAAGAAAAGACGCTGATTGAATTTTGCAAAGTGAATCCGCATTATCAAGCGAACGATGCAATGCTCGTTCTTATGTATACGGGAATGCGAATCGGTGAGCTTGCGAGTATCACGTATGACGACACTTATATAACCTGTATCTCGGAGAAAACACGAAGAGGCAGGAAGGACATTGTGAGAAAGATACCCATCTCGCCCATGCTGAAAAAGATTATGGGGATGATTGATTTTGAGAAAGTCAAGACGGCGAACAAGGATACCGTTCGAGATGGAGTAAAGCGAGTTTTTCCGAATCGACACATTCACGAGTTCCGTTATACCTTTATAACGAGGTCGAAGGAGTGCGGTGTAAACCCCGAAGTAGTGATGCTTTGGGTGGGACACGAGTCGGATAGCGACGTCAAAACGAGCCGCGTAGATAGAGGGTACACCACCTATTCGGAGGAGTATCTTTTAGCGGAAAGTAAGAAAATTGACTACGATTATGCTTAAAAATGTGAATAATTCACAAAAACACCCTAAAATAGGCGTTTTTAAGCCGAAAAACCCTTAAAAATGTTAAAATTTGGTTCCCAAAAAGTTCCCAAAGGTAACAAAAAAGGGTAAAACCCGAAGATTTTACCCTAATTTTGGTGCCACTGACCGGACTTGAACCGGTACGAAAGGTTAATTTCGACGGATTTTAAGTCCGTTGCGTCTGCCTATTCCGCCACAGTGGCATAAAAATATGAAATTTTTGAGAGTCTTGAGTGGAAATGTGAAAAATTCACAACACAAAAAATTTTAAGTCCCTTGCGTCTGCCTATTCCACCACACGAGCGTTTGTTTTTTGAAAGAAAAGCTCTGCACCGCAAAGTGCAGAGCTTTTTGGAGGCGCCACCCGGATTTGAACCGGGGGATAAAGGTTTTGCAGACCTTGGCCTTACCACTTGGCTATAGCGCCACTCTTCGCCTGCGTTCAGGTAAAGAAAAATAAAAACAGCGCGGATATGTTGGAGCGGGAAACGAGATTCGAACCCGCGACATTCACCTTGGCAAGGTGACGCTCTACCACTGAGCTATTCCCGCATCTTATCCGCACTGTTTTGTTGGTGGAAGCTACAGGGTTCGAACCTGTGACCCTCTGCTTGTAAGGCAGATGCTCTCCCAGCTGAGCTAAGCTTCCGTCGAAAGCTTATTTACTATACCACATCCAAAAAAGAAAGGCAAGCATTTTTCATCGGTTTTTTAAAAAAAATTAAAAAAAATAAAAAAAATTTTTTTGCGGGGTTTTCTTTGCTATTTTATGACAAAATTTTAAAAAAATGTTCCTTAAAAATTTATAAAAACTTGGCTTTTTTGTGTTTACAAAGCAAAATCCGCGTTTATATATAAATAATCCCGTTTTTAGACGGAATATGTTTGCGCTGTTGACAAAAGGGGAAATCCGTGGTATAATATACCCAAAAATAAACGTTTAGAGGTTTTTATTATGAAATATGCACTTGGCAGAATTATGGCAGAAGAAGTAAGCTACACGATGAACCGCATCAAGGTAGACAAAGATACGAAGTTTGAAATCAAACCCCAGTTCTCCCGTACGGTTAGACGCGTGCAAGAAAACGATAAGCTTTGGTTTTTGACGTTGGAAGTAAAAGTAGAATCCACCGAAGACGCTCCCAAGCCCTTCAACTTAAAGGTTCGTCTTGTCGGCGCGTTCGAAGCGGAAGACGTAAACGACGATATGGACAGACAAGACTTGGTTATCAATATGACCGAAGTCGTTTATCCCTACCTTCGCGCAACCGTTTCCGCATTGACGGCAAACGCATTCATCAACCCCTTGATGTTGCCCGTAATTCCCGCTGGTACGATGTTCCCCGAAGACAGAGGGGAAGCTCCTTCTCAGGATTTGAACTAATTAAATAGTTGTATAAAAACAAAGCAACCTTTCGCGCTCTACGAAGGGTTGCTTTTTTCTTCAATTCCGTCTATCAATTCTTCAAACGTAACGTCAAATATTTTTAAAATTTTTATGATATTATATAAGGAAGGCTCTATTTTATTGCACTCCCACTCGCTAACCCGTTGCTGCGTGGTTAGCATTTTATCGGCAAATTCTTTTTGGCTGATTTTATGGAATTTCCGCAAGCTTTTTAAGTTTTCCCCAAATGTTTTCATAACTCAATTTTACACTAAACACCGTGTTTTTATTTGACATACACTAAAATTAGTGTTACAATTAAGAAAATCTTACCTAGGAGTGGATAGAAATGAAGAAATTAAGCGTCGTGTTGGGGATTGTTGCGGCATTATTTGCAGGAATAGGAAGCGGTTGTTCGGATGGAAAATGTGATAGATGTGGAGTAAAAGGCGAGTATTTATATGAAGTATCGGGAAAAGAATATTGTCATGATTGCGATATGGATATAAAGTATGCTTGTGCGGGTTGTGGCGAACGACGGGGTTATGAAAATTATAAAGGGAAAGAGTATTGTTGGACTTGTTATGATGAGAAAAGATTGCAGGATTTTGATAAAGAAGCAAAGGAAAAAGAAATAAAGGGTATTTGTGATAAATATAAAGCAATTCAATATTTGAATGTGGAGTATAATATGACTAAATTTGCCGTACCAACTACGGTAAAAATCAAGGGATTTGAAAAATTGGATGTTGAGCAACAGTTTTCTTTATATGATGATTTAAAGGCTATAAAGGATTTATCTATTACTTTAATTTCGGATAATGCAGAATATGAAGCACGCACATTTTATAAAGGACATTATAAAAAAATAACAAAAAACGGCACAATTATATACGAATATCCCGGCGACCCCAAGGAAACAGAGTATCAAGACCTTACTGTTTACCAAAAGTACGTAATTTGTCAATGGATTGACGGACAATATGAAGCGTATGATAAAATGGCGGGTTATTATACAGGAGATAAATATACCAAGGATATATTTTTAGCGGCTGCGGATAAATATGATAAAACTTATGCGCAAATAAATATAATTTGGTCCGAATTATATGATGTAAAAAAGGCTTTAGGATTATATAATAAATAATTTAAAAAATCAGCTCCGTTTGGGGCTGATTTTTTCATGTCAAGTTAATTTTTGTTGGCGCATCCAAACCTTCATCACCAGCTTATGCGGAAGAAGTTTCACGAGAAACGCCTGACCCTTGGCTTTCGTTCCGTAAATGGAAACGTCGCGGTTTTTCTTCTTCGCGTCTTTCCAAGCCTGCGTGACGATTTGCGTAGGCTCGTACATAGCCGTGTATTTTTTCACGACGGATTCCCCGCCCGAAGCGGTGGCTCTGTCGAAAAACGCCGTTTTCGTCCAAAACGGGCATACGCAAAGGCATTTCGCTCCCTTTTCCTTTTGCAATTCCTTATTGAAAGCTCTGCCGTAGGACAAAACGAAGGCTTTGCTTGCTCCGTACGTAGCCAAATAGGGGATGGGTTGAAAAGCGGCTACGGAAGCAATCAGCATTACCAACCCGCCTTTTGTAATATACGGACACGCGGCGCGCGTAATGCCGACGATGGAACGGCAATTTAGGTCAACCATATTTTGCAAAACGGCGTTATCGTCGCTTAAAACGCCCTGAAAACGCCCAAAGCCCGACGCGCAGATCAAATACTTGATTGCGGGGTTCTCGGCGCGTAAAAGGCTTGTAAATAGGTCGATGGCTTCGCTTTTGGATAAGTCGAGCGAGTACGCGCGGACGGGAATGGAAGTTTCCGCCTGCAAAGCCTTTAATTTTTCTTCGCTGCGGGCTATCACCCAAATTTCGTCCAGCTCGTCAGTTTTGTCTTTTATGGAGAGAAAGAACTCTTTTCCTATCCCGCTGGACGCGCCTGTAATAATGGCTATATTTTTCATAAATTTGTTCCTTTTGCGGATACCATGTCCGCGTTGAAATAAAAAGGGGCGTACCGTGTACGGGTTGAACTCAACGCATACCTGCCCCTATGCTTTTAATATTCGGCGCTTTCGATGACGCCGCGGCCAAGACAGTTGATTCCGTCGTACAAAACGGCGTACTGACCTTCGGTGACCGCGCGTTGCTTTTCGTCAAATTCGATATGCAATTTGCCGTTTTCGCGTACGCAAACGTGTACTTTTTGGTCGGGCTGACGATAGCGGAACTTTGCCATGCAGTCAAATTCTTTGGCTTTGGGTTTAAAGGGAATCCAATTAAAGCCCGTCACTTCGCAGGATTTCGAATACAAGGGCGCTTCGTCCCCGTGTGAAACGTACAAGACGTTGTTGGCAAGGTCTTTTTTGACGACGAACCATCTGCCGCAATCTTCTTCGCCTTTGATGCCGCCAAGCTCCAAGCCCCTGCGCTGACCGAGTGTGTAATACATCAAGCCGATATGCTCACCGACTTCTTTGCCGTTCAAATCCAAAATTTTGCCCTTTTGTGCGGGTAAGTAGGTTTGCAAAAACTTTCTAAAATTGCGTTCCCCAATAA
>JBGVRC010000125.1:0-29032 GCA_045128055.1 Candidatus Scatosoma sp.
GCGGATATGGTTGCGGAAAGACTTGCGGCGAAAGAAAAGACGTTTGAAATCGTTCTCGACGACGAAGGGCTTACCAAGATTGCCGAAAAGGTTGCCGAAAAGCTCGTTGTGGAAGACGAAGAAACGGAAGAAACGTACGACCTTGTTTTGGACGAAGAAGGTATTCAGGCAATCGCTAAGGGCGTAGCGGAAGAGCTTAAAGAAACCTGCTGTTGCAAAGAAGCGGCTCCCGTTGTTATCGTAGCGGAAGAACCTTGCGAAGAACAACCCGTAGAAGAAGCGGCGGAAGAAACGGTTGAAGAACAACCCGTCGAAGAAGTGGTTGAAGAGCAGCCCGTCGAAGAAGTTGTGGAATCGGCTGCGGAGCAACCCGTTGAAGAAGAAATTGCGGCGGCTATCGTGCCTGGGTTTGAAGAAATTGGCGACGGCAAGTATATGGACGCGGAAACGGGCTTGGTTATTCGCTTGAAGAAGAGTTTTACCGCGAAGATGAAGCAAAGCGAAGAAAAAGTAAAAGAATATTACAGCGTTTTGAAGAACGAGCTTGTATCCTACAAGAGAATCAATTCCAACGTAAGCTGGCACGGCGACAGATTCAACTTTGGCCGCGACACGGTTGCCAAAATGAACATCGTAGGGAAAACGCTTGGTTTGTATCTTGCGCTTGACCCCAACGACGAAGAATTTAAAACCACGGTATATCATCAAAAAGACGTCAGCAAGCAAAAAGCTTACGAACATACGCCGTTTATGGTGAAGGTAAAGAGCGACGCTGCCGTGAAGAAGGCAATCCGTTTGGTGGTAGCGCTTGCGGGTAAGTTGGAAACGGAAAAAGAAGAAAACTTCGTAGAAACCGATTACACCAAAGAATATGAGTACGCTACGACAAAACAACTTTATGACGAAGGGCACATTAAGGCTACCAAAGATAAGAAAGTGGATTTGGACTTTTGATTAAAGTGACGAAAGACAAATACGAATAATAAACAGAGAGCTGATAATTCCCATAATTTCGGCTCTCTTTTTATCGGTAAGGCTTTGGCAGTATTTTAGGAGAAGTAGAAAGTAAGTGAAAGAGAAAAAAGAAAAGAATCAAGAAACAAAAAAAGAAAAAAAGACGTCGGACAAGCGTTCCGCCAAAACGTCGTCTACCAAAGCAAAGAAAGACCCGATGGGCACGGCTTTTAACTTGGACGAAATTGCCTATACGGACGTAAAAATGCAAAGCTACACGGAAAACCCCAAACGCAAAACGCCTGATAAGAGCAATAAAGCCGCAAGGGTTGGGGGCGAAAAGCAATCTTCGCGAGCAAAAGGCAAATCTGCCAACAAAGCGGAAGAGAAGGCTTTTATTGCGACAACGCCCAAGAAAACAAAAAAGACGGAAAAACCGCTTATTCCCGTTATGGAAAGCAAGAAAAGGGGTAAGAATAAAGTGGAACAATTCCCGATGCCCATCAGCGAGAAAAAGCAGTTGGTAATGCGCGCGGGAAAGCGCAAAAAACACACGAAAATTATTTTCCTTGGCGGCGTAGGCGAAATCGGGAAAAATATGACCGCAATCGAATACGGCAACGATATTATTATCGTGGACGCGGGCTTAACCTTCCCCAACGGCGAAGATATGCCGGGGGTGGATTCGGTTGTTCCCGACGTGAGCTATCTTGCCCAAAACAAGCATAAAATCCGCGGCGTGTTGCTTACGCACGGGCACGAAGACCATATCGGCGGCGTTCCTTTTTTGATGAAGGAAATCGATGAAGATACGCCCATTTACGGGACGAAGCTGACGCTGATGCTGACGGATAATAAACTGCAAGAACGCCGAATCAACAACAGCGTGCAAAAGGTAGTAAAAGCAGGCGACACCATCAAGCTCGGCGTATTTGAAGTGGAATTTATCAACGTGAACCATTCCATTTCCGGCGCGTGCGCTTTGGCGATTCGCACCCCCAACGGCTTGATTTATCACAGCGGGGATTTTAAAATCGACTTGACCCCCGTTGCGGGCGAACCCATTGATTTTAAACGCATAGCCGAGCTTGGCAGGGAAGGCGTTTTGCTGTATATGGGCGAATCGACGAATATTGAACGCCCTGGATATACGATGAGCGAAACGGTTGTCGGTACGACGCTTGGGCATTTGTTCTCCGAAAACGTCAACCGCAGAATGATTATCGCAACCTTTGCGTCCAACGTACACAGATTGCAACAAATCATCGATTTGGCGGTAAAGCATAGACGAAAGGTGGCTTTGTCGGGAAGAAGTATGTTTAAGGTAGTCGAAGCAGCGGTAAAAATCGGGGAGTTGAAGATACCCGACGGCGTTTTGATTGATATTGAAAAGACAAAAAATATGTTCGACGGCGAATTGCTTATCGTTTCTACGGGTTCGCAGGGCGAACCGATGAGCGCGCTTACCAGAATGGCTTCGGGGGACTTTAATAAGGTGACGATAGGGGAAAACGATACGATTATCATTTCCGCAAACCCCATTCCAGGCAACGAAAAAATGATTTACCGCGTCATCAACAATTTGTACAAAAAGGGCGCGAAGGTCGTGTACGAAAGCTTGGAAAAAATCCACGTTTCCGGACACGCCTGTCAGGAAGAACATAAAATTTTGTTCTCCCTTTTACAGCCCAAGTTCTTCATTCCCGTGCACGGCGAATATCGGCATTTGAAGCGTCACGCGCAGCTTGCGCAGGCGCTTGGAGTTCCCGAACGCAATATTTTAATCACCGACGTGGGGAACTGTGTAGAGCTGGCGGAAGACGGTATGAAATTGGGCGAAAACGTACCCGCGGGCACTCGTTTAATCGACGGGGAAGGCGTGGAAGACTACGGTACGAGCGAAGTCATGAAGGACAGAATGAAAATGTCCAGCGAAGGGGTCTTCTCGGTGGCGATTGCCGTTACGGGCAACTACGTCATCAACGACCCCGTCATCGAAGCGCACGGTTGCGTGTTTGCGGGCAATGAAACGGAAGCGGAAATGCTTGCCGTGGTGAAGCGCGCGGTGGACGGCTACGATTACGAAGACGGCAACAAAGCCGACCTTGCGGCGTTTATCAAAAAAGCGTTGCGCAACTATTTTTACAAAAAGACAAAACAAGCGCCCCTTATTATCGTGTCCGTTTTGGACGTATAAGCGGGCAAAGGAAAGGCTATGGAATACACCGCGTCCCTTGTCAAACTCCATATCGATACGGAAATCGCCGCGCGCCGCAAAGACGCGCTTTCGCGCGGTATTCCCGTTGCGGACGACGAAACGTTGAACTTTTTATTACTCACGCTCGCTATGACAAAGCCGCAACGCATTTTAGAAATCGGTACGGCGGTGGGGCTTTCTTCCGTGGCGATGCTTCTCGCTTGCCCTAATGCGAAATTGACGACGATGGAGCTGGAAGAAGAACGCTATGTGGAAGCCAAAGCCAACTTTGCGCATTTTGGCGTGACGGAGCGTGTGACGGCGCACCTTGGCGACGCTGGGGAAATCCTTGCGATGATGGACGGAGAATTTGATTTCGTGTTCTTGGACGGACCGAAAGCGCAGTACGAAAAATATTTGTTCGATTTAAAACGCTTGATGAAAAAGGGCGCGGTTTTATTCGCTGACGACGTGCTGTTGTACGGCTGGGTAAGCGGCGAAGAACCCACCCCGCAAAAACGACATTCTATCGTAGATAAAATCCGTTCGTATTTGCATACGATTACGGCGGATAAGGATTTTATTACGTCCGTGCTCAATGTCGGCGACGGCGTGGCTTTGTCGGTATACAAAGGGAAAAACGTATAACTTTATACGAAGAAGGAAGATATGAAAGTAGAGCTTTTAGCACCCGCGGGGAGCTTTGACAAATTAAAAACAGCGTTGTATTTCGGCGCGGACGCAGCGTACGTAGGCGGAAAAATGTTTTCTCTGCGTACCTTTGCCGATAATTTTACGACGGACGAACTGCGCGCGGCGGTTGTTTTGGCGCGCGCGCAAAATAAAAAATTATACGTAACGGCGAACGTCTTTGCGCGTAACGCCGATTTTGCTTTGTTAAAGGATTATTTTATCGCCCTGCAAGAGATAGGCGTGGACGGGGTAATCATCAGCGACCCCGGCGTGATTTATCTTTGCAAGCAGGTTGCGCCCAAGCTCGAAATCCACCTTTCAACGCAGGCGAATACGACGAATAAATATTCCGTCAAGTTCTGGGGGGAGCAAGGGGTTTCCCGCGTGGTTTTGGCAAGAGAGCTCTCTATCAAGGAAATATCCGAAATTCACGAGTTTTGCCCTGAAACAGAGCTGGAAGCCTTCGTGCACGGCGCTATGTGTATATCGTACAGCGGCAGGTGTCTTTTGTCCGATTATTTGGACGGGCGCTCGTCCAACCGCGGCGCGTGCGTGCAGTCTTGTCGGTGGCGGTATGAAATGCGCGCTCTAAATGCAACGAATGGACAATCGGAATGGCTGCCTATCGAAGAAAACGAGCGTGGTACGTATATTTTAAACAGCAAGGATTTAAATATGCTCGCGCATTTGCAAGAGCTGGAAAAGGTGGGCGTTTGCTCGTTTAAGATAGAAGGCAGAATGAAGAGCGGCTATTATTTGGCGACGGTTATCAACGCGTATAGGCGGCTTATGGACGGCGGCGATTTTGCTGTTTCGAACGCAGAGCTTTCCAACGTAGCCCATCGCGAATATACGACGGCGTACAATCTTGGCGACAATAAAGAAACGGTCAATTACGAAGACAGTCAATCCCGCGGCGATTACGTGTACGTAGCCGACGTCAAGGGGACAAAGGACGGCTACGCGTATTTGGAAATGCGCAACCGCTTCAAAAAAGGGGAAGAATTAGAAGTGCTTTCTCCCGACTGCAATTTTACAAAAAGCTTTGTGGTGGACGAAGTATATACTTCTAAGGACGAAGCGGTGGACGATTGCAAGCTCGTGCAGGAAATATACAAGGTGAAATGTCCGTATTCGTTATGCGAAGGGGATTACATTCGCCGCAGGGTTCGCAAATAAGCGAAAAGGGAAAGGATTATGAAAAAAATACTTATGATTGCAACAGGCGGGACGATTGCTTCCCTTTCGGGTAAAGAAGGCTTGATACCCGAATTGCAGGCAGCCGAGCTTTTAAAATGCGTGCCTGAAATTTTCACCTTTTGCCAACCGTCCGCAACGCAGATTTTTAATATTGACAGTACCAACGTAACCCCTAATCACTGGGTACGATTAGCGACTACGATAAAGGAAAACTACGATGATTACGACGGCTTTGTCGTTTGTCACGGCACGGATACTATGTCGTATACGGCGGCGATGATTTCGTATATGGTGCAGCATTCGCCTAAGCCCATCGTGTTTACGGGCTCGCAAAAGCCTATCAATAAAGAAGATACGGACGCCAGAATCAATCTTCGCGACAGCTTTTTGTACGCGGCTTCGGATGCGGCTTCGGACGTCGTTATCGTATTCCAAGGCAAAATTATCGCGGGAACGAGAGCCAAGAAAATTCGTACCAAGAGCTTTAACGCCTTTGACAGCGTGGATTTTCCCAAGCTTGGCGTGATACGCGACGGGAAGATTGTTCAATATATTACCACGCAAAAAGCGGAAAAACCCGAATTTTTCTTGGAGATAAACGCAAGGGTGGGCTTGCTTACGCTCACGCCAGGGGTAAGCGGTGAAATTTTAAACGAATATTTCAAATGCCACGACGCCGTGGTTTTATCGGGCTACGGCACGGGCGGTATCCCCGAAGGGGAATATTACGGATTTTACGATATTATCACTTCTTGGGAAGGCAAGGGTAAAACGCTTGTCGTCACTACGCAGGTGCCGCAAGAAGGCAGCGATATGGACGTATACCAAGTGGGTAGGGGCTGGAAAAAAAGGTTTGACCTGCTTGAAAGCTATACGATGACGTATGAGAGTATCATCACGAAGCTGATGTGGGTTTTGACGCAAACGCGCGATGATAAACAGATTAGAAAGCTCTTTTATAAAACGGTCAATTACGACCTTGTAGGATAAAATGGCGGGGGCAGGTACGCGATGAATACAAAAAAACAGGATTTTACGACGTTTGAAAATATACAATACGAACGGATAGATTTTGAGCAGTTAAAGACGTTTTATCAAGAGATAACGGCGCGGCTTAACGGCGCGCAATCGTACGCGGAAGTAAAACAATGCATTTTGGACGAAGAAGCCTATTCTTCCACGGTAAACACGATGGGTACGATAGCGGCCGTTCGTCATACCATTGATACTTCGGACGAATTTTACGCAAAGGAAGAAGAATACTTCGACCAAAACTACCCCGAAGCTATGCCGTATATGCAGGCGTTTAACGTCGGACTTTTAATCTCGCCCTTCCGCAAGGAAATCGAAGAAGAATACGGCGCGCATTTTTTGAAAATGGTAGAGCTTTCCACCAATTCCTTTTCGGAAAAGAATATTGCGCTTATGCAAGAAGAAAGCGAGCTGACCAACCGTTATCAAAAGCTGACGGCGGCTTGCAAAATCCCGTTTGACGGCGGCGAGCATAACCTTTACGGGATTTTGAAATATTTTTCCGACCCGAATCGGGAAGTGCGTAAGGCGGCGGCGCAAAAATACGCGGAGTTCTTTGAGAAAAACGACAAAGAGCTTGGCGAAATTTTCGACCGTTTGGTGAAAATCCGTGATGAAATGGGTAAAAATATGGGCTTTGCCAACTATATTCCGTTGGGCTATCAAAAACAAAGCCGTTTGGATTACGACGAAAAGGACGTTGCGGCATTCCGCGCGCAGGTCTTGGAAGAAATCGTACCTTTCTGTTCAAAATTATACGAAGCGCAGGCAAAGCGTATCGGCGTGGATAAAATCCGTTTTTACGACGAACAGCTCATTTTCTTGGGCGGTAACGCCGTGCCTATCGGGGACAGAGCCTACCTTGTCGAGCAAGCCCGCAAAATGTATCACGATATGAGCGAAGAAACGGGCGAATTTATTGATTTTATGATTGAACACGAGTTGATGGATTTGGATAATAAGCCCAACAAAGCGGCTACGGGGTATATGACGACCTTAAACGATTACAAAGCTCCGTTCGTATATTCTTGTTTTAACGGTACGACGGGTGACGTAGACGTTTTAACGCACGAAATGGGGCACGCTTTCGCAGGGTATATGGCGATGCGAACCCAGCCCTTGCAGGCGCTTTGGAGCGAGCCTACGGATATTGCCGAAATTCATTCTATGTCGATGGAACAGTTCGCCTATCCGTACGCAGAGCTTTTCTTTGGGGACAAAGCGGAGCAGTACCGCTTCCAGCATTTACAGGAAGCAATTACCTTTATCCCGTTCGGTATAGCGGTGGACGAATTTCAGCATATCGTCTACGAACGCCCCGAGTTGACCCCCGACGAGCGCACGGCGATTTGGCGGGGTTTGGAAAAGAAATATATGCCTTGGCGGGACTACGGCGAAGACAACGAATTTTTCTCGCGCGGGGGCTGGTGGTATCATAAATTACACATTTACCACTATCCGTTCTATTACATCAACTACACGTTGACGTCAATGGGGGCTTTGGAATTTAAGAAAAAGCAAGCGACGGACAAAGCGGCGTGCTGGGAAGATTATAAAACCCTTTGCAAAATCGGCGGCTCGCTTGGCTATCGCGACGCTTTGAAGGCGGCAAACCTTGCCGTGCCCTTTGAAAGGGGCGGGGTAAAACGCGCCGTTTCCTATGCAATCGATATTTTAACGGAAAAAATCAAGGAGAATTGATATGAAAAAAGAATTGTTGCAAAATTATGCGAAATTGCTCGCGAAAACGGGCTTAAACGTGCAGGAAGGACAAAAGGTTTTCGTCCAAGCCGCGCTTGACCAGCCCGACTTCGTTACGATGGTCGTAGAAGAATGTTATAAGGCAGGCGCAAGCGAAGTGTACGTGGAATGGAGTCACCAACCCGTAGAAAAGCTTTCGTCCAAGTATAGAACCTTTGAATCCCTTTCGCAAATGTCCCCTTGGGTAAAGGCAAAATGGGAATTTAAGGCGCAAAATTACGCTTGCCGTCTTTGGATTGAATCGGAAGACCCCGACGGTATGAACGGCGTCGATCAAGAAAAGATGAGCAAAGTCCGTCAGGCTTTGTATCCGCAGGTAAAGCCCTATCGCTTGGCTTTGGAAAACAAGCATCAATGGTGCATAGCCGCCGTACCCGGTAAGGCTTGGGCGAAAAAGGTGTTCCCCGCTTTGTCCGAAGACGAAGCGATGGAAAAAATGTGGGAAGTTATCTTAAAGGCGTCCCGCGCGGACGGCGACGACCCCGTGCAGGCTTGGGCGCAGCATAACGCAAACCTTTCCGCTCGCTGTGCATATTTAAACAATTTAGGCTTGAAATATTTGGAATACAAGAGCGAAAACGGTACGGATTTAACGGTGGAGCTTTTGGAAGACGGCATTTTTGCTGGCGGCAACGAAAAGACCTTGCAGGGCGGCGTGTTCAACCCGAATATTCCCACGGAAGAAGTGTTCACTTCCCCTAAGGCAGGCGCGGCGGAAGGTATCGTATATTCCAGCAAGCCCCTTTCGTATATGGGTGAATTGATTGAAAACTTTTCGCTCCGTTTTGAAAACGGTAAGGTTGTCGAAGCCAAAGCGGAAAAAGGGGAAGAGCTTTTAAAGAAAATGGTGTCCATGGACGACGGCGCGGGCAAGCTTGGCGAATGCGCGCTTATCCCTTACGAATCTCCCATCAACCAAACGGGCGTTTTGTTCTATAACACTTTGTTTGACGAAAACGCAAGCTGCCATTTTGCGGTGGGGCACGGTTTTAACGAATGTTTAAAAGGCTTTGAAAACTATACGGACGAAGAATGTAAGGCGCGCGGTATCAACGACAGTATGATTCACGTAGACTTTATGATAGGCACGAGAGATATGTCTATCGTAGGCGTAACCAAGGACGGCAAACGCGTACCTATTTTTGAAAACGGCACGTGGGCGTTTTAACGTACAACAAGCGAAAAAGGTGGTTTTATTATGACGAAAATTGATATATTTTCCGGCTTTTTGGGCGCGGGCAAAACGACTTTGATTAAAAAACTCATCACCGAAGCGTACGCGGGTGAAAAAGTCGTGCTTATCGAAAATGAATTTGGCGAAATCGGCATTGACGGCGGCTTTTTACAGGAAGCGGGCGTCAACATCACGGAAATGAACTCGGGCTGTATTTGCTGTTCGCTCGTAGGGGATTTCGCTACGGCGTTAAAGCAGGTGGCGGCGGAATATAATCCCGACAGAATTATTATCGAGCCGTCTGGCGTTGGCAAGCTTTCCGACGTAATCAAAGCGGTGAAAAACGCGGCTTTGCAGGACGCGACTTTAAATGCTTTTTGCACGGTCGTGGACGCGTCTAAGTGCAAAATGTATATGAAAAACTTTGGCGAGTTTTTCAACGACCAAGTGGAAAACGCGGGCTGTATTATTTTATCGCACACAAGTAAAGCTTCCGAAGAAAAGCTCGCTACGGCGGTTGCGTTGTTGAAAGAGAAAAATCATACGGCCACCATCGTCACGGCGGAGTGGAGCGAACTCGACGGCAAAGCCATTCTTTCCGCAATGGAACGTAAAGATTGTTTGCAGGCGGAGCTTGATCGTTTGACGGCGGAGACGGAACATCACCACGACCACCACGACCACCACGAACATCATCACGAATGTGACGACCCGGATTGCGATTGTCACCACCACGACCACCACGAGCATCATCACGAACACCACCACGAATGTGACGACCCTAACTGCGATTGTCATCACCATGACCACCACGAACATCACCACCATGAATGTGACGACCCCAACTGCGATTGTCATCACCATGACCATCACGGGCATCATCACCACGCGGACGAAGTGTTTACAAGCTGGGGTAAGGAAACTACGAAAAAATACACGCAAGAAGAGCTTATCCACGCGCTTGCGGCAATTCAAAACGAAGAATACGGCGTAGTGCTTCGCGCGAAGGGCATTGTTGCGGGCGAAAACGCCTGGTTGCATTTCGACTACGTACCTGGTGAAATCGACGTAAGAGAAGGTTGCGCGGGTGTTACGGGCAGGCTTTGCGTAATCGGCTGTCAATTAAACGAAGCCGCTTTATCCAAGCTGTTTGGGCTTTAAGAAAAAGGGAGAGAAAGAATATGGCGAAAAAACTTCCCGTGGAAACCCCCGTTTATTTGTTTTTGGGTTTTTTAGAATCGGGCAAAACGACCTTTATACAAGAAACGATGCAAGACCCCCGTTTTTCTTCGGGGGAAAAGACCTTGCTTCTCGTTATGGAAGAAGGGGAAACGGAATACGAAACGATTAAATTTGCGGGCGCGGAAAACGTGGACTACGTTTTGATAGAAGACAAAGCGCAGTTGACGGAAGAATATTTGTCGCAGCTGCAAGAAAAATACGGCTCGGAAAGGGTGGTTGTCGAATACAACGGTATGTGGGCGTTGGAAGATTTCTTCCAAGCTATGCCCGAAGGCTGGATGATCAACCAAATTATGACCTTTTTCGACGCGAGAACGGTTCTCAATTACAATGCGAATATGCGCCAGCTTGTCTTTGATAAAGTGGAAAACGCGCAGCTCGTTGTGTTTAACCGCTTTGACGATAATATGGACAAAATGGCTTTGCACAAGCTCGTTCGCGGGATTACTCGCCGTTCGGACATTGTATACGAACGCGCGGACGGCAGAGCGGACTTCGACGATATCGAAGACCCGTTGCCCTTTGATGTCAACGCGCCCGTGATTGAGATTGAAGACAAGGATTACGCTTTTTTCTATCGCGATTTGACGGAAAATATGGAAGCGTATATCGGCAAAACGGTGAAGTTTAAAGGAATTGTGGCTACGGACAAGCGCTTATCGCCGCAGGATATCGTTGTGGGTAGACACGTAATGACTTGTTGCGCGGACGATATTCAATATTGCGGGCTCGCCTGCGTTTTGCCCGACGTTATGGACCTGCAAACGCGGGACTGGATAAGCGTTACTGCAAAGCTTACCTTTCAAAAACACCGCATTTACAAGGGTAAAGGTCCTGTTTTGGTGGCGGAAAAGGTTATCGTTTGCGAACCGCCCGAAGAACAGTTGGCGACTTTTTATTGAGAATAAAGGGATTAAAAATGGGTAAAAAATTGATTAAAATGGCATATAAAATGCCGCCGCAACAAAACTGGAACGCCTTTCGCGATCCGTTGCAAACCAACCCTAACTATATCACGGAAGAACACTACAATCGCATTGTGGAAGCGGGCTTTACGCACGGTATGGGGCTTTTGGAGCACGGCGCGGACGTAGCGGTTTTGGCGTTGGAAACGGCGCAAAAATGCGGTTTGAAATACTACGTGCGCGACGAAATCAACTGGGCAAATATTTTGCATAAGGATTTTTATTATCTCAACGCGGAAAATTATAAAAAATATATGCAATACGACTCCTTTGCAGGGGTGTATATCCACGACGAACCCAACGCGTCCAAATATCCCGAGCTTGGCGGTATGGTAAAGGGGTATCACGAATTTTTCAAGGGCGTGGGCGAACCGCTCGTCAATCTTTTGCCGACGTACGCAAGCCATGTGGAGCAGCTTGGCGCGGCGAGCTATGAAGACTATATCCTTGGATATATCCAAAGCGTACCCACCGACTACGTGATGTACGACCACTATCCTTTCCGTTTTAGAGAAAGTGGGGAAGTCGTTTTACATACCGATTATTTGTATAACGTGAGCGCGGTGGCGAAGCTTTGTAAGGAACACGGCAAAGAGCTTCGTACGTTCGTGCAATCCTGCAATACCGACCGTTTTTCGGGTGAATTGCCGTCGGAAATGCTGTATTTCCAAATCCACACCAACCTTGCGCACGGTTCGCGCGCTATCGTGTACTATTATTACTGGGGGGATATGGAAGATTTGGGGCATCACGGTCTTGTGGACGCGCAGGGTGATCCCCAACCGATTTATTACGGGGCGAAAAAGATACACGCGCAGCTTTTGGCGTATGAAGACGCTTTGATGGAAAGCGCTTGGCAAAAAACTTTGTACGTAAAAGGGAGTGCGGCGCACCATAACCAAACAGACTTTGCTCGCTTTGAAAATTCCGTTTGCGAAAAAGACGGCGAAGCGGAGTTTTCTTCCGAATACGACGCGATTGTCGGGGTGTTTGATTATAAGGGCAAAAAAGCCTATTACGCGGTGAATTATACCCACCCTGGATTAGGGCTTAAAAATAAAATTTCCTTCCGTTTATCGGGCAACTACGACGTTTATCACGACGGGGAATGCTTTGCCGTTGATAAAGCGGGGAAAATGATTTTAAACGTAGGTTGCGGCGCATTTTTCCTGCCGAAAGAGTGAAGTTATAATAATATATAATGTAGGGGCTGACCATTGCGGTCGGCCTTTTATTTTTGGCTTTGTTAAAATTAAAAAATTTTTTGGAATTTTTTGTCAAAACACTTGACAAGTTGTCGAAAATATGGCATAATACTTGTGATATTAAGATATTTTGTTTCTTTTTTCACCGTATTTAGCCCAAAAACCAGGGATTTTAAGATGAAAAACCAAACAGGTGGAGAAAACAGTATGATTAAATTAAACAAGAATGAAAAAAAGGTTGCTTGCATAGAATTTGCGGATTATTTGCCTGAACTTAGAAACGTTTTGCATCTCACGCAAAGCCAGTTTGGGGACCTGTGCGGTATTTCTACGGATAGATTATCTCGTATTGAAAACAAGCACGCGGTAATGACGTGGAGTCAATATACGTCTGTTTTGTTTTTATGTATGATGAATTTGGATGCGAAGGAATTTGTGTTTGCGAATCATTTGATAGCGCCGTCTATTTTACGCTTTTTCCAACAAAAGCCGGAAAACATTCCGCCTGTTATCAATATTTGTATCCACGAAGAAATTGAAAAAGAATACATCAATAGATATAAAAGGAAAGACGAGTTCCATATATAATAGACAGAGCAGGGGGAACGTATGGAAAACTATTTCATTACTTTATTCATCAATAATAGGTATTATCAATATAAAATCGGCGAGTTGATACAAAATTCTTCCAACGGTAGAATTAACGAAAACTTCGTGTCCAACAATAAAAACGTATACCTGCCGTTTTTGATTCAAGGCGATAAGTACTGCCTGCAAAATAAATCTTCGCAATACCGTGTAAAACGTGAGAATCAAGAAGTAAACGGTTGTGTGGAAATTAACCATGGCGACTATTTTGTGTTCCAAAGCGAAGACGCCAACTATTCGGTGTTGGTCAGCGAGTATTCGGCTTTTTCTATTGCGGAAAAGGTTTATGTGCTTGGCGAAAACAACGTATTCTTCGGCCGTTCGGACGATATGGACGTCGTTATCAATCTCAACAACAACGTTTCCCGTAAATGCGCGGCAATCCGTTACGAACAGGGCGCGCACTATTTGGAAGATTTATCGGGTAAGACGGGCGTATATGTAAACGGGCGCAGGGAAAATTCGAAAAAGCTTGCCGCGGGTGATGAAATTTACATTATGGGTACGACGGCGGTGTATTATCCCGACAAACTCGTTTTGCCAGCTTCGGTGAAAACGACGCTGAAAGAACTTTCTTCTTGCGAATGTTTGTCCCCCAAACCCGTAAAAGAAGATACGCCGTACGTAAGAACGCCGCGTATTATCAAATCGGAAGATCAGGGTAAGATTATTATTGATCCGCCCCCCGCGCCCGAACAGGCAAAAGACGTTCCTTTTATTTTGGCGGTAGGGCCGTCCATCACGATGGCGCTTGCTATGTTGGCAAGCTTAGGCGTAACGATTGCCAACGTATTAAACGGCGGCTCGAAAGGCGCGTTGGTGACGGCGGCTGTTATGGCGGCGAGTATGTTGGCAGGGGCTTTGCTTTGGCCGACATTGCTGCGTAAATATAATAAAAAGCAAAGAATTAAAAACGAAATACATAGACAAAAACGCTATTCGGCGTACCTTACTGAAAAGGAAGAAGAAATCAAGAAAAAGTACGATAGAAACGCGCGAGTATTGAATGAAAATTTAATGCCTGCTCCGTCGGCTTTGGTTTCTATCATAGAAGAAAAGAATAGAAGACTTTGGGAAAGAACGCCTAAGGACGACGATTTCTTAAAAGTGCGTTTGGGGATTGGCGAAGTGGATTTCGCCGTGGATATCCAAGCGCCGCCAAAAGGCTTTTCCTTGGAAGACGACGTTATGCTCGACAAAGCGATTGCGTTGAAGAAGAAATACGAAAAGATGCAGGGCGTACCCATTGCCATTTCGTTGACGGAGAAAAAAGTCGTTGGCGTTGTGGGGCAAACAACGGACGTTTTGAAGACGATCGTTACCAATCTTGTTGCGTTGCATTCTTCGGATGAATTAAAGCTCGTTTTGATTTATAACGCAATGGACGTAAACGAGCTGCGTTGGGTAAACGATTTACCGCATACTTGGAGCAACGATAAAAAACAGCGTTACATAGCGACGAACAAAGAAGAAGCGCGTACGTTGCTGGCTGGCTTGGACGAAATGATCTTGGTTGGCGACGAGACGGTGAACGCGGAAAGAAATTCTCCTTACTACGTCGTGCTTGTATTAGACGAACATCTCTTGGAAGATCTTCCGTTTAGAAGACATTTGATCAATGCGGAAAATACGCTTGGAATTTCCACGGTATTCTTTGGTAAGCAGTTTAGCGGTATCCCCAAAGAATGCGTTGCGATTATTCAAAAAGACGTAGACGTTTGCGGTATGTACGTAAAGAATGAAAACAACAATCGTTTTATTCGCTACGTAGCGGACGAAGTGGACGACGAGTTGATGAAGCGCGCTTCCGTTGGTATCAACAAAATTCCCGTCAAAATAGAAAAGACGAAGGCAAGTGTTCCTGATAGAGTTAATTTCTTGGATATGTACCGCGTGGGGAACGTGGAAGCCTTGGAAATACTCAATCATTGGCGCACAAATATATCGGAAAAGAGTTTGGCTGCGCCTATCGGCGTCAAAGCGGGCGGCGAAGCGTTTGCCTTGGATATTCACGAAAAAGCGCACGGTTGTCACGGCTTGGTGGCTGGTACGACAGGATCGGGTAAGAGTGAATTTTTACAAGCCTACATTTTGTCGATGATGATCAATTACAGCCCCAACGAAGTTGCGTTTGTTTTAGTGGACTTTAAGGGCGGCGATATGGCAAGACCTTTCTTGAAATCTCCGCACTTGGCGGCTACCATTTCCAACCTTTCGGGTAATACCTTGCATAGAGCTTTGATTTCCTTGGAAGCGGAAGTGAAAAACAGACAAAATATCTTCAACCGTTCCGCGGAAAAGCTTGGCGTGGATAAGATTGATATCAATTCCTATCACAAGTTTTTCAAGGATAAGAAGTTGAGCCTGCCATTGCCGCATTTGATTATCGTAATCGACGAATTTGCGCAGTTGAAATCGCAACATCCCGAATTTATGTCTAAGCTTGTGGACATTGCGCAAGTGGGTAGAAGTTTGGGTATCCATTTGATTTTGGCAACGCAAAGACCGAGTGGGGTTATCGATCCGCAGATATGGAGCAACTCGAAATTTAAGGTTTGCTTAAAAGTGCTGGATAAACAGGATAGTATGGATATGCTCCGTCGTCCGGAAGCTGCGCTCATCAAGCAAGCAGGTCGCGCTTACGTGCAAGTCGGCTACGATGAAATTTTTGAGCAAATTCAGTCGGGGTATAGCGGCGCGGATTACGTCGGGCAAGAAAATTACGTGGACGAAGAAAGCGTTTCCGTCAACTTAGTAAACTGGCCCGCGGAAAAAATTCGTACGGCGAAAAAGATTTTTAAAGACAAGAAGAGCAATCGTACGCAGTTGGAAGAAGTGGTTTCCGTTATTGCTTCTACGGGCGAAGAGCAGCGTTTACAAGCGAAACAGCTTTGGTTGCCGCCTTTGCCGCACAGCTTGCTGTTGGAAGATTGCAGCGGCGCGGACGTTGCGTTTGATAAGGATTCTTGGGATAACGCGCCGTTTGGCGAAGTCGTTTGCGGGAAAGTGGATTTACCTGAAAAGCAAGAACAACGCTCTTTCGGGATCGATTTTCTCAAAAACGGACATTTGGCGATTTACGGGTCTTCCGGCTCGGGTAAGAGTACCTTGGTGCAAACGATTTTGTATGCATACTCCGTCAAATATTCTCCTGAAAAATTCAACGTGTTCGTAATGGATTTCGACGGGAACAGCTTGGCGAGCGTTGCTTCGATGCCGCACTGCGTTAAATACGCGTCGGACAGCGATGAAAGAGCGGTGGAAGAATTGCTTGGCACGATTCAAAACGTAATCGCCGAACGCAACGAAAAATTTGCGAAGAACCATTGCGCGAACTACGAATCGTATATAGCGGCGACCAACGATACGATGCCTATGATTGCGCTGGTGGTGGATAACTATTCGGCGTTTAGAGAAAGAATGTATCGTTCGGAAGACGTGTTGGTGCAAATTGTTTCGGCGGCGCGATCCTGCGGCATATATTTAATGGTTACAGGTAACAGCAAAGGCGCTATTTACTATAAGATGACCGAACAAATTTCCAATAAAATCGTTTTGAATATGAACGATTCTGGGGCGTATAGAGATATCTTGAACGTTTCCGTTCCGTTGATGCCCGAACATACGAAAGGCAGAGCGTTGACGGTGATGGATAATAAGGCGGTGGAAGTGCAATTTGCCGTACCGTTCGATACAGCTAACGAAGCGATGCGCGTCAGCCGTATGCAAGCCGTGTATGGGCAAATGCGCAAGAATGCAAAAACGGTAGAATATCATTTCGACGCGTCGGCGCTTCCGACTATGGCAGAACCTACCTTCGTGTCGGTATACGAACCGAAGATGGAAACGTTGGAGCGGCTTCAAGACGAAGCGGAAAGCTTGATAATAGGGTACGATATTTCGACCAATGAACCCAAAGGCGCAAGTCTTTCCGAATCGCAAAACATTTTTATCGGGACAAGGGGAAATGAAGAAGTTGCGCCGTTTATCGTCAACCGATTTGCCTTTAATACCGATAAGCGCGTATGCGTAATTACGGAAAAAGGCGCGGATAAATTTGACGACGGAATCGAGCTTGTTACCGACGTGGACGGCTTTGTGGCAGAACTCGTTGCCTTGAATGAAGAAGAACGGAAAGACACGGTAATTGTGGTGGACGGGTTCTGTGATTTCTACGACAGAATTTCGGACGACGCGTTGATGGTGTTGGAAAGAGCATTGAAAAACGGGCTGAACGTGACAATGTTGACTTTTGACGCTATGCAAAGAATAAGCGATTATCGCGATACGGGCTTGTACGTATATCTTGTTCGGACGCAAAGCGGGGCAATCGTAGGCGGGCAAATCGACGACGTGTTGGCATCGTCCATTACGACGGATATCTACGAAGTATCGCACAAGTTTAGAGAGAAGCAGTTGGAAGATACGCAGGCAATCGTTTATTGCGGTAAAAAGATAGCGTACGTAAATATTGATAGGAGTTGATGATTATGGTTGAAAAAATTTCGATAAACGTAAAAGTTGTATCGTTGAATATCGAACATAATTTTTTAGTTCCGTGCGATATGAACGTAAGCGACGCAACCGCGTTGATTGCGCAGACGATTTTGGAAGAATATCCCGGCGTAAAAAAATCGATGAGCAGTAAGGGATATTCGTTGATGCAAGTCAGCAGCGGTAAATTGCTTAATGCAAGGTGTAGTTTCAAACAATTTGAAATTATCCAAGGCGAAAAATTTTTATTGATATAAGGCGGGTGAGCTTTTATGCAATATAGAATCAATCACAATAAGGTTATTTCACAGGCGGAACAAATAAAACAATTATCCAAAGATTTTGAAGTTCAAATCGCAAAATTGGAAAATTTGCTTGCGAAAATAAAAGGCGAATGGTACGGACCTGCGTCCGCTGCGTTTCAACAGCAGTTGGTTATTTTAATTGCCGATATGAAAACGACGCGGTTTTATATGTCCAGCGTATCCAGTACGATTAAAAACGTAGCGGATAAAATACAACAAGAAGACGAGCAGGCGGCTTCTGAAACAAATTAAAAAAATTAACCGGGGGAAACTCGGAATAAAAAATGAAGGAGATCTATTATGGCAAACAAATGGGCAGTAACGACGGAAAGACTTGTTTCTTCCGCAAACGTCGTTGAAGAAAAGACGGCGAAGTACAACTCTGAATGGGCAAAACTTTACACGGAATTGCAAAGTTTAAAGTCCGCGCAATGGCAAGGTATTGCAAGTGATACTTTCAATGCAAAACTCGAAGCGTATAGAAACGACTTCGAAGAAATGGCAAAAGTACTTATGGAATATGCTTCGTACCTTAAAACGGCGGCTGAAAATTATGAAAAGACCGAAGAAGCAATCAAAGATGCGGCAAGCAATCTTTACACGGGTATTTAAGGAGGTAAATTATGGCTACTATTAAAGTTAATTCTACTGTAATGAGAGAAAAGGCAAGCTCGTTCAAAACCGTTGCAAGTTCGATTAAAACGTTCACGAGCGATATGACCAATGAAATCGAAGGGTTGAAGGCTGTATGGGAAGGCGAATCCGCTGAAACGTTGGTTTCCAAGTTTAGGGGATTAGCAGACAACTTCGACGATATTTATAACACGATTATCAGCTATGCAAACTTCCTTGAACAGGCAGCTGAAGCATACGATAATACCGAAACTGCTAATACGCAAGGCGCTCAAAATCAGAGAAGCTAATAGGCAACGGCAAGAGACGTATTAAAGGATGCTAATACGTCTCTTCCCAGTAAAAAAAGGGGGTGTTCTCATTGCCTTACATAAAGGTAGACGTTGATAAGATAAGAGAATATCAACGCTCCGTATATGATATTCGAAAAAAAGTGTACAACGTTTCAAATGATTTTGCGGACGTTGCTTCACGCTTGGATTACGATGTAAAAGAAAAAAGCGGTATCAACAGACGGTTGCAGTCGCTTAACACGGAATTAAGTGAATATAAAAGAGTTTTAGATAAAATAAACAGATTTGTGGGCGATACTGCGTTTAAATACGTAGACGCTGACGTAGACGTGGATAAAATCGTGGAGCAAATTGCCAAAGCGGGCAATTTGCCGGTAGAAAAAGTGCGCGAAGTTGTCCTTTCCGGGGAGTATTCCGGAGAAGACCTTTTAAATTATGCAAACGGGAAAACAGACAACGAAGATTTGAAGAACCGTTTAAATACGCTCACGTACGTTGCGCCCACAACGCAATACACGAAAGAAGAAACGAAAGAAATCATTGCGCTTGCGGCGCAAGAATTAAATATAAGCGAAACGGATATACAAGACCTTCTTGATCAAGGGCTTGCCACGACGGGCGACATTGTAGAGTTTTTATCAGGTGCAGCCGATATAACAAATAAATTTGTAAAAGGGGTGAATACTTTTGCAAAATTTGTTACTGGTGCGAGTAAGATTGCCTTTAATGTAAAAAATGGATTGGTTATCGTTTCCAAGTTTACTCGTAACGGTTTATTAAATAAACTAGTTAAGTGGGCGAAGGGCACAGGTATAGGAACGAAATATACGCCTAATGTATTGAAGGATACTCCTATTTTAGGCGGGTTATACAAACTCGGTGAATTCGCGAAAAAAGTCGACAAAGTAACCAACGTGGTAGTCGGAGTTGCATCAGGGATATCTGGGGTAATTGACGCAACTGAAAAAATAAAAGATATTTGGGAAAATGATGAATTATCTCAAAAGGAAAAGATTATTGATACGGCGGCAGTTGGTATTACTTCGGCAGTTGGTACGGCAATAGATGTTGCTGCGCCTTTTGTAGGAACAGCGGTACAAACTGCGGTAACGGCTGCTATACCAGTACCTATCGTTGGCGCGGCTGTGGGCTTTGCTGCTGGTTGGGTCGTTGAAAAGGGCTTGGATATTTATGCGGATGTGATTAGGTCGGAAGCAGTAGTTAATCAAGTGAGCAGTTCGATTACAAATGTGGGCGATGCGTTAAGTTCAGGTGTGGCTACGATATCGGATGCGGCTCAAAAAATTGTGGAATCTAAAAATGTAGGAGAAGCGATTGTAAATACGGCTGCTGCGGTTGGAACTGTGGCTGTTGAAGCGGTGAAAACAGGGGTTACAGTGGCTGTTGAAGCGGTGAAAACAAGTGTTACGGTGGCTGTTGAAGCGGTAAAAACGGTAGGTAATGCGATTGGAAATGCGGCAAAAGCGGTTGGGAACTGGTTAAAAAAGTGGTAGGTGAATTATGAGATTTGTAATGACAGAAAGCGAAGCGCTTTGGATAAAACAAAAATATAATTTCGGTCAATTACTTGGTTTAAACGTAAAACAGCGGATAAAATTCGGTACGGAAAAAGCTTTGCGCGAAAAAGGCGTCATTTATCCGTTTGCAGGTCACGACGAATTAAAAGTTGAATACCGCGCGTTGTTTTCCTATTGGAGTAAAATGCGCTATTCGATTGCCCGCCCCGAATTGAACACGAAAGATCATTTTCAATGCCTTTTAAGCAATGAAGAAATTATTATTTTCTTTGTCCGTGAAAAAGACCAAATCACCATTGATCTTTTTGATTTTTCCGTAGAAAGATTTGAAAAAATGGTAAAGGCTTTCGCAGAAATGGACGAACAAATATCTGCGGATAAAAAGTTTAATATTACTATAAGTGTAGAAGATTACGAAGCGTTTATGGAAAGTAAAAACACCGAAAACTATGCCGTATGGCAAAGAAAATGGGGGATAGAAACTGCCGTACTTGAAAAATACGCGCAAACGATTATGAGCCCCCAAGAACAGTTGCTTTTGGTGGAAGATCACGTAGGTGAAGTTGGGTATTTGGCAAAAATAGTCAACGCAGCGGACGGTATATACGGATTTAAGCACGTAACGCGCGGCGATAATCAAAAAATCGTATTGTTGTTGGGCGACGCGCAATTCGTTATGGATAGTATTTATAATTTTTAAGGAGAATGAATAAAATGAAAGAATATTTACCTATTGGTACGATTGTAATTCTTAAAAACGGACAAAAAAAGGTGATGATTTACGGTAGACGTCAACGTCGCGTTACCGAACCTAACTGCGAATATGATTATATCGCTTGTTTGTATCCGGAAGGGAATATCAATGAAAATTATATGTACCTTTTTAATAACGAAAACATCGATCAGGTTGTTTATCGCGGATATTCGGACGCGGAAGAAGAAGCTTTCGTAGCAAAAATCAACGAGCTTTAATTTCAATCGTTATGGAAGCGGCTGTTTTGCAGGTAACAACCAAATGCCCATTTCATTGTAAACAATGTTATATGGAGCAAGGGAATCGCGATATGGAGCTTGAAGAAGCAAAGTATGCAGTCGACGTTGCCTGCTGCTCAGGCGCGAAAATCGTGCAATTAACGGGGGGAGAGCCTATGTGCTATCCTTCGCTGATTGAGCTGGTGGCTTATTGCAAAAGCAACGGTCTACATAGCGTAATTGCAACGTCGGGATTTTCTCATTCGCAGTTGTTATATGCACGTTTAAAAAATGCAGGGCTAACAGCTCTTTGCGTGTCTTTAAACAGTATTGACGAAGGAATAAATCAAACGTCGCGGGAAGGCTTTTCCTACGCGGTGGAAGCGGTCAAAGACGCTGTTAGCGTGGGATTAAGCTGTATACTCAATATTGTTTTAACGAAAGAAAATTTACAATCGTTACGAAAAACGGTTATAGCGGCGCAAAATATGGGCGTGAGTCAGGTTTGCCTATTAAAACGTTTTCCCAGTATAAAAGGGGAAATGAGCGAGTTGCTTATAGAACAAGAATTAGACGAATTACATAATTTGGCGTTAGAATATGCCGATTTCGTATGCGTAGAAAAGTGTTATAAAGAGTATTGGGCTCGGTTTTATAACGAAAGCAAAATATGTATGGACTGCGGAAGAACGGGTGTTTTTTGGAATGTGGACGGAAAGGTATCTCCTTGTTCTCAAAAAACTAAGTTTAAATACCTTACCATAGACGAGATGTCCTTGGCAGAAAAGATATGGAAAAGGGAGTGTTAAAAAAAAATGATATATATTCAAGCGAGCGCGGTTTCGCACCTTGGTAATAGTCGAACAAACCAGGAAGACAGTTCGATTATTATCTATGATAAAAGAAACGATTTTGGTTCGCATAATTTATTTAGTAGCGTCAATGAAAAGGAAATCCCCGACAAACAAATCGTAGGGGAAAGCGCAATCCTTGCCGTTTCTGACGGTATGGGCGGCCATTCCTTTGGGGAAGTGGCAAGCAGATTAACCGTAAAATATCTTGCGGAGCGCTATTACGCGTTTGCCCAAGGCGGTAAGAACGAAATCGTTGCGGAAATAGCAAAATTGAACCAAACGGTAGTTTCTGTTTCCAAAGAAAATCCTTCGTACAAAGGTATGGGCGCGACTCTTTGCGGTATTCTTTTGCGCGAAGATAAAAATTACGTGTTTAACGTCGGGGACAGCCGCGCTTATCAATTTTATAACGGAGAATTGCTCCGTTTGACGCGTGATCATACGGAAGGACAACGCTTATTAGATTTAAAGCTGTTAAGTTTCGATGAATTGGCCACTTTCCCCAAACGCAAAAGCTTATATAAATATATAGGCACGAAAAGCGATTTGGTAGCGGAAGTTTTTGAAAAAGAGAGTTTTGAAAAAGGTTCGATACTCTTGTTGTGTAGCGACGGTCTTACCGACGTAGTGACCGACGCGGAAATACAAAACGTTTTATCCAAAGAAACGTCCTTAAAAAACAAAAGAGAAGAATTGTTGGGTATGGCGCTGGCGCGAAATATCGGCTGCGGCGACAATATTACAATGATTTTAATGCAACTCTAAAAAGGGGTAAATTATGGTAGGAAAAGAAATTTTAGGTTATCAAGTGAACGAAAAAATAGGCGCGGGGGGCTTTGGTACGGTTTACAAAGTATCCAAAACCAACGCGGCGGGTACGTACGTGCGCGCGTTGAAGCACATTACGTTGCCCACGAAGAAACAATATATGAGCGTTCTTAATTCTATGGGCGGTGATTACGCGAAGGCTGACGATTACTTTGCCAGCGCGTTAAACGATATCGTCAATGAAATTAAGATTCTCTCTACCCTTTCCGAAAGCGGTGTAAACAATATCGTGCGTTATTATGAAAACGATATAATCGAAACGCAATCCCCCAAAACGTATAATATCTATATTATGATGGAATACTTGACGCCGTTTACCGACTATGTAGAAAGCAAAACGTTTACGGTAAAAGACGTAATCGATTTGGGTAAGGGGATTCTCAACGCTTTGATTGCCTGTCACGCAAAGGGGATTATCCATCGCGATATAAAGGACGACAACATCTTCGTTTCGCCCGAAGGCGTGTACAAATTGGGCGATTTTGGCGTATCCAAAGCGTTAAAGGATAAATCGCGCGCGGAATCGGTAAAAGGTACGCCTAATTTTATCGCTCCCGAAGTATATTTGGGTAAAGAAAAATACGACGAAACGGTCGATCTCTATTCTTTGGGGATTGTATTATATAAATTGTTGAACAAATCGAGAAATCCCTTCCTTCCCGCGTTCCCTGCGCCGTATAATACCAACGATGAAGACGCAGCGTTTGAAGCGAGAATGACGGGAAAAATCCCCGAATTGCCCGTTTCTGCGCAAAACGAGTTGGGAGAAGTCGTTTTAAAAGCAATTTCGCCCAGAGCAGAGCGTTTTGACAGCGCGGAAGACTTTTTAGACGCGCTTGAACAAGTGGAAAAGAATATGACGGAAGAAGCGTTGTCGGAAGTCGTTTGCGAAGCGTTAAGCCACGATTTTGAAAATTCTTTTGCTATATCCGTCAACGGGAAAAATATTTCCGCCAACGAAACGATCGCGGTGGATTGTTCGGATGAAATGGAAGAAGCGGACAGAACGGAAGACAGACATTTGTTTGACACCTTCGCTATGCCTTCCGTAACGCAGGAAAAGGCAAAAGAAGAAGCGAGCTTTACGCCGATTATGCCCGCGAAGCAGGAAGAGCCGAAAATTACAAAAGAAATTATCAAAGAATATGAACAAAAAGGATGTATATCGGAGGTTGAAACCGTGACGAAGAAGTCAATCAACAGCGGCAAAGTACGCAAAATAATTATTTTCAGTTTGCCCTTAGTTTTGTTGTTTGGGTACGTTTGTTTCTTCGCGTGGTTGCTTCCTGCGGCTTACGGAAAGGCGGTCACGTTCTTTGATTGGCTGTTTATGGATATTAGCAAAATCAAAGACGTTTTACATAACGTAACCGGAATTTTCAGTTCCATTTACACGGTAATTGCTTTGATCGTACTGCATTACGTTTTATTGATTGCAATCGTCGCATCTCTTTTCTTTGCTTGCAAAGAATTGCATAATCCTAAAAAGCATTACACGGCGGCAGTGAAATATACGGGAAAAACGCCGCAAATGATGTTGGACAACATTTTGGTATCGATGAAGCATAATCCCGTAGCAACCGATAAAGTGGCAATGGACACGTTGAGAATGGTTGCAGATTCCTTAAAATTTAGCAAAGGTTTTGGTCTTTCCAAAGAAGAAAATCTTATCAATCTTGAAAAAGATATTTGCGAGCTCATTGATGAAATGCAAGTAAACGTCGTGTCGGACAAAGAAGAAGTGTTGGCGAAGATGTCTGATACGATAGCGCTGTTGAAACAGAAAAATCTTCTTCGCGACGCGATGTTGAAAAAGTAGGAGAAAGAATAATGAATGAAAACAACGTAAATGAAGCAATAGAGATGGGCGGCGCGCCTGCGGAGAATACCGTGGGCGTGGAAACGCTTACGGAAGCTGCCGCGGAAACTGCGGTTGCAGACGGCGTAGTGGCTGCGGAAGGGGCTGTTCCAGTGCAAGGCGCTATCTTCGAACAAGTCAACGACGGCGCGGCGGAAACGCAGGAAAAACCGAGCAAGCCTAAAAAGAAAAAGGCGTCGGCGCAGGACGTATTCACCTTTGTGCAAACAAAAATCTTTACTCCCAAAATCAGCAAAATCGTATTATTGTCGTTGAGCATTTTAATTACGGTGTTGTGTGCGTTGCAAATGGTCGTTTGGGGGTTTGCATTAAAGGACGATTATAAAATGTATTGGCTCTGCATTAAAAATAAAGATTGGGTAAATATCGTATTGATTTCCATCGCCCTTCTTTTTATGCTGATTTTGTTGACGAACATTATCAAATCTATCGCTTGCGTAGCGCGCGGAAACTGTATATTGCGTTTTTCGATGATAACTACATTCATCACCTTTTATTGCTTTATGCTTTTCCTTAAAAAAGCGTTCGGAAGCAGATGTGTTTTAGTGGAAACGTTTACGTCAAGCGTAATTTTCGGGTTTATTTTGGCATTGGTTATTGTCTACGCTTCGGTGCGTATATTTGGCAAAGATTTCCGAGAAAGAGCCCTTGCGGTGGCGATTAGCGCGGGCGCGTTGCTTGTCGTTTTGTTTATGTACTTGCAAGATATGGGCAATTTTGCTACCGTGACGATCGCGGGCGACGTTTCTACGCAGTTCTCTCTTTCCGATTTAAGATTGTATAATTATTTTAACGTGATCAAAGCGCTTGCGGGAGAAGGGGAATATACTTCTATGCAAGGCGGGTATCTCGAATATATCTATTTGCAAGTAGGCGCGCAAATGGAAATAGACGGTAGCTTAAACGTGGGCTTTGTCGTTGTTTTATTGCAACTGATACAAATTATGGCTTCGAATTTGTTGCCTTTTGCGGCGATTTCCTTAATCGGGTATTTGTTGTATGGCTTGGCAGACAACAATTATATGCAATACAGAAATTTGGAAGCTTGCAAAAAAGTGGCTACTTCTATGTTGGTTGTTTCTATATTTTCCTTTATCAGTACTTTTGTATTAGAATTTCTTTTAAAGGACAATATGCAGTACGCAGTATTAGAAATCGATTATACCAACGTGCTGGTAACAATGATTCTTTGCATTGTTATGATGATATTGACGTGTTTGCCTTGGAAGATTTACAGCAACGCGTACAAACGTCAATTTAATAACTATCAAGAAAGTGAGGCGGGTGTATAATTATGGCATTATTACAATGTGAAATGTGTTGTGGCGAATTGGAGATTTCGCCTGATAAATCCGTCGGTGTGTGCAAATACTGCGGTTCTACGTTTACCATTCCCAAAGAAATCGAAAAGAAAGGGAATTTGTTTAACCGCGCTAACTATTTAAGACAAAACTGTAACTTTGACAAAGCAATCAGCGTATACGAATCCATTCTCGCGGAAAATTGCGAAGACGCGGACGCGCTTTGGGGGTTGGTGCTTTGTAGATACGGTATCGAATTTGTAGAAGATCCGAAAACCAAAACGAGAATCCCTACTTGTCACCGCGCAAGCCGTACTTCCATTCTTTCCGACCCCGATTTCAAATCGGCGATGCAATACGCCGACGACGAGAAAAAGGCGGTATATCGTGAAAATGCTACGCGAATCGACCAAATCCAAAAAGCCATTTTAAGCTTGTCCGACACGCAAGAAAAATACGACGTATTCATTTGTTATAAAGAAACGGACGACAATGGCGATAGAACGGTTGACAGCGTTTTGGCGCAGGAATTGTATAACGAATTAAAGAAATTGCGCTTTAAAACCTTCTTTGCAAGAAAAACGTTGGAAGGTAAGGTGGGTAGCAGCTATGAGCCGATCATTTACTCCGCGTTGAACAGCGCGAAAGTAATGATTGTTATAGGTACGAAGCCCGAATATTTCGAAGCTACGTGGGTAAAAAACGAATGGAGCCGTTATCTCGATTTTATGAAAGACAGCGACGACAAGCACTTAATTCCCGCGTATAGGGATATGTCTGCGTACCAGCTTCCCGAAGAATTTATGTCTATTCAGGCATTGGATATGTCGCGTATCGGGTTTATGTTGGACCTTTGCGACGCCGTTCAAAAATTGCTTCGTAGAGATGAACCGCAAAACAATTACGATACCATGGGCGCAGCGCCTATATCCAAAGAAAGCTTGTACTCTCGCGCAATGGTATTTTTGGGAAATCGCGAATTTTATAAGGCAGTAGATTACTTTGACAAAGTTTTGGATATCGACCCTAAATATGCAAGAGCGTACTGGGGCTCGTTGTTGGCGTCCTATCAATGTGTTACCGCCAACGAACTGATTAACTCTACCGGGGACGATTGGACAGAAGACGCGCGTTTGAAAAACGCTATTCAGTTTGCGAGCGAAGAAGAAAGAAAAATTTACGAAGATACGGTTACAAAGCGCGTAAGCAACTTTAAAAAGTTGGCGAATATGGCGTTGGAAAATAAAGACTTCGATAAATGCCGCTCTTGGTGTAATAAATATTTGGAACAAGACGATATGGACGGAAGCGTTTGGTGGATTAAATTGCTTGCAATGAATCAAGCGTGCAACTCCAAAGACTTGTTTGATAAATGTTTGGCAAACACTACGTCGCCTGCTGATTCCGACGAATATAAAAATGCCGTACAGTATTCCATTCCGGAAGAAAGTATGATGTACGAAAAGGCGATCAGCAAAATAGAAACAGCCGTGGCGGAAAGAAAACGTAGCAATGCTTACGACGAATGTAAAGGATATATGTCGAGAGCCGTTGCTAATTTGAAAAAGGTTAGAAAAAACGGTGTGTCCGATCAATGGAAGGACTATCAAAAAGAATCGTTGACGTTCCAGGCGTTGAGCTCGCACAAAGGGCATTTCTTTAGAAACAATATCTTCTCGTTTATGTTACATATGATGTTTTGGGGCGTCCCCACTTACGCGATACTCGTGTATTTCTTTGTATCGGCGGAAGAAGGGGGGCTTGCGGAATGCTGGAAGGTCTTTGGCATCGTATTTGCCGTAATGACCGCGGTTGTTGCGTTCATCAATATGTGTAAATATCTCGCGAATAAAAGAGAAGTGGAGCAAATTGCAAATAATTGCTATCAAATTTCAGCCAAATTAAGAAAGGGCAGAAATATGTTGGCAGCTATGGCAAGCAGGGAAGTAAAGACGGAAGCCCTGTTGAAAGAATATTTAGAACAACCCAATTTGACCATAGAAGAAATTGAAGTCAAAAGAGAAGAATTTAAGGTAATTTACGAAAAATAGGAGATGGAATAATGGCACTTGTTAATGTAATTAAATTTGATGGCTTTTCAGATGGCAGAGCTTGGGTTGCGTATAAATACCCCGGCGATCAGTTTACGCTTGGTTCGCAGTTGATCGTCAGCCCCAGCCAAGAAGCGATTTTTATTAAGGGCGGCGAAATTTGCGACGTGTTCGGTTCGGGAACGCACACTTTACATACAGGGAATTTGCCTATTTTAGGCTCGCTTGTAAAACTTCCGTTCGGCGGCAAAACCCCCTTCACGGCAGAAGTATATTTTATCAATAAAGCGTCTAAGTTGGATATGACGTGGGGGACGGCAAATCCCTTCCAGTTGGAAGACCCTAAATACGGTATTATCGTGTCCATTCGCGCGCATGGTAAGTATGGTATCAAAATTACCAATTCGGGGCTTTTCTTGGGCGAATTAGTGGGCTCTGCGCCGTCAAACTCCGTATTCTCTCACGCATTTATCAATTCGTATTTCAGCAGTATGCTTATTTCTTATATCAAAACGACGATTTCTTCGTTTATGATTAAGAATAAAATTTCTTTCTTGGACGTAACGGCGTATTTAACCGACCTTTCCAAAGAATGTAACGAGTTGGTTTCCAAAGAATTTGAACGCTACGGCATCGAAATCACCAACCTGTGCATTGAAACGATTTCTCCCCCTGCGGCTGACTTCGAAAGTCTTAAAAAGATGAAAGAAAAATACGCTATGGGCGAACACGTTTATACGCAAGAACGTAAGCTTGACTTGTTGGATAAGTTGGCGTCTAATCCTTCCAACCCTGCTATTTCTATGGGTGCGG
>JBGVRC010000126.1:0-3353 GCA_045128055.1 Candidatus Scatosoma sp.
CCCGCCGTTTTTGCTTTCAATGAGTGCCGGGGACGTTTCGCGTTATATTAACTCCCTTGTAAACCTTACACGAATTGACAAATGGACGGTTGCAGTAAACGGACGCGCCCGCAAGTTGCAGCAAGAAGCAGAAGCGGCGGAAGAACGTGAAAGCAAGGCGCGTTCAGAAGTTGAATCCTTTGCATACCTTGACCGGCTGGAATTGGTTAGCGCCGAGGCGGCTGAACTTGAAAGCAAGGTTGCAGCCGTTGAAGAAGAAGGCAACGCCCTTGAAAATAGCCTTATAAAGTACGACACCGAATGCCTCGTTTTGGGTAAGTTGCCGGATGTTGACAAGGTGTTTATTTTGTTGGCAAAGGCAAGCGACGAAAAAACTGGTGCTGAAAAAATTGGTGCAGCCGCCGAAGAACTTGCCGGGCAAATTAAAACCCATTGCGAAAAATCCGAAGTGCTTGCCGGGTTGCCAAACATTGAAAAGGCGGAAGCCGCGCTTGCTTGCGCCCGTGAAATTGCTGCACGCAAGGACGCGCTCGAAAATAAAATGGTAATGTTATCCGCCGACATAAATCGCCGCCTTGGGGTAAGGGTGCCAAACGTTCCAAACAAGTTTTTTGAAATTGTTGAAATGCTTGGGCGCTGGAAAAATATTCAAAACAACTTAATAGCAGCTTCGGACGCTTTGAAAAACGACCTTATGAACCATTGGAAGGCTTTAGAAATTGTAAAATCCGCATCGGCTGAACTTGAACAAGTTTTAAGCCAGTTGGACGGCATGGTTTGCCCGCTTTGCGGACGCGGCGGCGTGCATAAACACGAGGAGGCATAATATGCGAAATTTGTATAAAGTAATTTCAATTTTAATTACTCTTGAATCGTTTATAATTTTATTTTGTATAACATTTCCATTCTTTAATGGTTTGCCGAATAATTGGGATACGGGGCTTGCTTGTGCTTGCGCCGTTTGGCTCCACGCAATAATTCCAAGCGTTATTATTTGCCGCGCTTTTTGGGCGCCGTATAAAAACGATAAATTTTACTACAAGTTAAAACCCGGTGTAAATGTGCCGCCGGGAAATGACGGAATTTATTACCGGGAGCCAGCACTTATATTTTTAAACTTGCTTTTAAAAATTTTGCAGCCAGTAAAGCGCCCGTTTTTACTTTGTTCTATAAGCATTTATGAAGACGATAAACCGCATTTTGACGGGTACGGGTTTAGACGCGTTGAACTTTTTGATAGATATTTTGCAAGAATTAAATCGGTTTTTATTACATACAAGTTAGTAGAAAAATTTTACAAGGAAAATAAAAATGGTGATTAGTGCTTGGGTTTTTGAATTTGAAGATGGCAGCGTTTCAATAATTGAAGGGCAAGATATAAATGACGCCTTGCAAACTTTGAATAAAGATTGCCATGAAAATATAGAAAGGGTCACTAGAAGCAAGAAACTTGTTCGGGACGCTTTGGGTGAATTTTTAAAGGAGTAATTTGTGTTTACATTTTTGATTTTTCTTTTGGGTGCCGTCCTTTGGTGTGCTGGTGTTTACAACGCAACTTTTGAAGAAGTTACGCTTGCCGATTTGTTTTTGGTTTTGGTTGGTGGTCAAATTTTAAAATTGTGGTATGCTGCAATAGATAGTCAAGACAGCGAACACAAGTATGACCGCATAATAGAAAAAATTAAAAACGTTGAGGACGAATTAAGGTGGTGGCGGCGTGGAAGGTAGCAACCCCGCTATAATATGGCATAATAAACAATTAACAAGGATTAAAAATGAAAATTTTGATTACGGCTGACTGGCACGTTCGCGGGGAGCGCCCGCTTTGCAGAACTGATGAGGACTGGATTGAAAGCCAGCGTAAAACAATCGCGCAAATTCGTGAAGCCTTTTTTCATAATGGTTGCGAACAAATTTGGATTTTGGGCGACCTTTTTGACGCCCCGCGTTGTGCAACCGCCGCCGTGAATATGCTAATTGGGGAACTTAAAAAGTTTCCGCAAAATAGCGTTAAAATTTTGTGCGGAAACCACGACTTAAAAGACCACAATTACAACAACCTTGAAGAGTGCAGTATTGGCACGCTAAAGAAAATTTTTGAAGACGTGCCGGATTGTTTAATGCGTGGCGGTGTAAAAATAAATGTTTCTGCAAAGCCCTTCGCGCTTGATGACTTACAAAGTTACGCGGAAGTAATTTGCACGCACCAGCTAACGTTCCCAAATGAAAAGGCGCGACCGATGCCGGGTTGTGGCGTGCTTGCGCAAGATTTGCTTAACACTTGGAATAGAGCTGAAATATTTTTTACGGGGTATTATCATCACGGATATTTTTACAAGGAAACCCAAACGACCCCGTTTATGGTGGCGGCGACTGGTCGTTATGTTGTGACGCCGGGCTGCATTAACATTCAAAAGGCGGACGAACTGGATTATGAGCCTTCCGTTGTTATTTGGAACACGGACGAAGTTATAGGCACAAGCAACCAGCCTTTTGAAATTGTTTACCTTGACCCACAACGCGAATTTTGCACGCGTGACCATATTGAAGCACGCGAACAAAAGGAGGCACAACTTGCCGAGGTTGTGGAAACAATTAAGGGCGGCACCGAAATCACGCTGGACTTTGACAGCAACCTTTCGGCGGCGGTTGCAAAGTGCGACGAAAAAATTGTTGCCGAGTACGGGCTTGTTAGACAGGAAGTAAACGCTGAAAAATAAACGTGTTTTGCTATAATATGGCAGCGATAAACAATTAGCAAGGAAAATTAAAAATGCGATATTTGGTTGTAGATATTAGCACCACCGCCCAACCGGGCATCGAAAACTCCATTTACCTTTCTTGGGCAAACAAGCGCGGCAACTTTACGCCGGAAGAAGCCTATGGCAAAGCCGGGCTTCATGCTGAATTTGGTATGATTTGCGGGCTTGTTGCCTATTGGGTAAACTTTGACACAAACCGCGAAGATTATAGGCTTGCAAAGGCGTTTTCGGCAACCGCTGCAAGCATTGAAGAGGAAGATACGCTTTTGGCAGGGTTTGCCGATTTGCTTGAAGAAGACGTTGTTATTGCCGGGCATAATACACGCGATTTTATTTTGCCGTTTTTGGCGAAACGTTATTTGGCAAACGGACAAAAATTGCCCGCTTGCATTTTGGAAGCAATTAACGACGGGGCATATTACGACACGATGCGTGAACTTGCTTGTGGTGGTGCCAGCGTGATGAGCTTGCGTGCGAGCGCTTGGATGTTTGGCATTGATGACCCGCGTGCAGCGGTTTCCTCCCCGCGCTTTTATCAGTTGTGCAACGATGGGCGCATGGGCGAAATAGAAAAACTTACAAAACAAAACG
>JBGVRC010000127.1:0-1609 GCA_045128055.1 Candidatus Scatosoma sp.
GGCGATACGGGAATATCCACCGAGTACGGATGAACAGGCGATACTGGCAAGGATAGCGGATAGGAACGGCGTAACCTTGCGGATTTATCATAGGCTAGTTGAGTCTATGGAACAACGGAAGATTATTCAAAACGCCACGCGGAAAAATAAGATGCAGTCGGGTGGGAACGACGTAAGCGAAGCGGTGGAAGCGGAAGGGAATTTACAAGACGTAATCGAACTTTTGGCGAATATCCGCAAGAATAGGGAATCGCTGTTGCATTGCTCGGTGTTTATTGAACTGAAAGCGAAAAATTTGGAACAGCTCAAGGAACTGCAATCAGAGATAACGATAGAACTGACGCGCTCGAAGATATCGGTGGATAGACTGACGCTTCGCCAAAAGGAAGGATTTTTATCCGTGTTGCCGATAGGCGCAAATCAGTTTGGAACGCAATACGAACGGGTACTGCCTGCAAGCTCGGCGGCGAATTTATATCCGTTTAGTTATTCAGGCAAAACGGACGAAAAAGGATTGTATATCGGGAAAGACAAGTTCGGCACGAATATTCTCGTGGACTTTGATAAGCGTTCGGGGGATAAAACGACGAGCAATATTCTCATCCTTGGCAATAGTGGGCAGGGGAAATCGTATTTGTTAAAGTTAATACTCACGAATATCCGTGAATCGGGCAAGCGTGTGATATGTCTCGATCCCGAACAGGAATACGAAGAACTCTGCACCGCGCTCGGCGGGTGTTATATCGATTTTATGTCGGGTGAGTATAAAATCAATCCGTTAGAGCCGAAAGCGTGGACGGATATGGAAGAAGAAATCGACGAGAGCGCACCGGAAGCATTCAAGAAAGTAACAAGGCTTTCGGGGCACGTAGCGTTTTTGAAAGACTTTTTCCGTAGCTATAAAGATTTCGACGATACGCAAATCGATACCATAGAAATTCTGCTCGTGCGACTGTATGCGCAGTTTGGGATAACGGATACGACGGACTATTCCAAATTAAAACCGACGGACTATCCGACGATGGCGGACTTTTATAAACTGTGCGAAGAAGAATATATGTTGTACGACCATACGCGAAAGCACCTGTACGCAGAATCGACCTTACAGGAAGTATGCCTTGGAATCAACTCTATGTGCGTAGGCGCGGAAAGCAAGTATTTCAACGGGCATACGAATATCACGGACGACGCGTTTTTATGCTTTGGCGTGAAAGGGCTTATGGATACGAATAAACGGTTAAAGGACGCTATGCTGTTTAACATCCTTTCGTATATGAGCAACCAACTTTTGGGGAAGGGCAACACGGCAGCAAGCATTGACGAGCTGTATTTGTTCTTAACGAATATGACGGCAATTGAATATATCCGCAACGCAATGAAACGGGTACGGAAAAAGGAATCTTCGGTGATATTGGCAAGCCAAAACATCGAAGATTTTTTATTGCCGAGTATACGGGAATATACGAAACCGCTGTTCAGTATTCCAACGCATCAGTTCTTATTCAACGCAGGGCAAATCAACCCGAAAGAATATATGGACGCATTGCAGGTAGAATCTTGCGAGTTTGAACTGATTAAATATCCCGAGCGAGGGACCTGCTTGTATCGC
>JBGVRC010000128.1:0-1978 GCA_045128055.1 Candidatus Scatosoma sp.
TTCCACTTCGTCCAACGCTTCACCAATACCCAAATCTTTGCCAAGCTCTTTTTGGATATTGAGAAAACGCACGCGGATTTTTTCAAAGGTTTCTTTAAAAGCAACCAAGTCCCCTGCTTCCGCCGCGTCCGAGCATTTATAAAGCAGGTCCGTCACTTTAATATCGTCGCTAAATCTTTTCCCGGGCGCGGAAACCACGACGTAGCGTCTTTCCTTGTCCGATTTCACTATGTTAGCCGAAGCGGTAATCGTACTGCCGCTTGCCATCGACGTACCGCCGAATTTACATACCTTTATAGCCATACCATCTCTCCAATATGCCGTATCTTTCTGCTATCTTCTCTTTATACGTTCAAAGCCCAAACGACCAAACAAGCCAAAGCCAGGCAAATGAACTTGATCCAAAACTTGGAAATAAATACGTTTTTTAAAAATCTACCGAATTTCATCTGTGACCCCCAAACCCGCGTTTCTTATCCGTCAAAGGCATATCTTGCCAGTAATAATCCTTTAAAGTATCCATCAATTTATCGAAATCCGCATAACGGGTTACGTTGCCTTGCTTAATAACGGAAATAATCCCCGTTTCTTCGGATACCACCAACGAAATAACGTTGGCAACTTCCGTAATTCCAATCGCCGCGCGGTGACGAGTCCCGTATTCCTTGGGGTAGCTCGTCTTTTGCGTCAAGGGCAAGAAACAGCCCGCCGCTTGGATTTTATGCCCGTTGATAACCATAGCCCCGTCGTGCAAAGGCGCTTTCGGGAAGAAAATTCCTTCTATCATTTGCGTGGAAATTTCCGCGTCAATGCCAACGCCGCTTTGCAAAACCTGCTTGGGCAAACTACCCTTGGAAAGCACGATAAGCGCGCCCACGTTGTTTTTGGACATATTTTGCAAAGCCTTTACGATGTTGGTGATACAACGCTCGGTATCCGCTTGCGAACGAAGCTCGGTATCGCTACTCGTCAATTTTTCCAAGGTCGGTTTTTTCGTCTTTTGCACGTCCCAGAAATACTTTTTCACTTCCACGTTAAACAAAATCAGCATAAGCGCGGAAACGAGCACCACGTAGAACAGCAAGAACTCGGACGACATAATATTGCCGTCAAACACGCGCATGGCAACGCCGACGATAATCATAAACCAATAAATCAGCATCAGCTTCGTCGCGTCATTGTCGCGAAGCACCTTGGACGCAAAGAAAATAATCGTAAACAAAACGAGAATTTCCGCCGCGAACAAAACGCTAAATTCCGTTAAAAATTTCGTCGTGCTTTCTAATAAGTCCGACCATGCAACCAAAAGATTTGCAAGCATATATCCCTCCCTTCGTTCCTTTCCTACGCCCGCCTATGCGCGTACGCGTATGAAAAACAACGATATCCGTCCATATTATTATATAAAAAACCCAAATAAAAAGAAAATATTTTCCCAAAATCAGGCTTTGTCAAAAAACAGCTCCGCGGTCACCAGCTTCAACGCCCCGTCAGGGCTCAAAAGCCCGCCGCGCATTCCATTCACCGCGCCGTACGTCCTTTCGTAGAGCGAAAGCAGCTCGTCTTTGGTAAATTTCGCCGCCTGCTCCCTATTCTTTTTCGCCGCGTATTCCTTAATACCCAGCGCCGCCGCTACGTCCTTATCGCTTCCGCGGCAAAGGGAAGTTTCGTACAGCCCCTTGAAATAGCTCGCCAAAGCGGACAAAAGCGCGTTTTCATTATAGCCGTGCTCAGATAAATCCTTGGCAATTTTCACAAATGCCGAATAATTTTTCCGCGCAATCGCGTTCGCAAGCTCGTAAATTTTATAATCGGAATCGGGATACACCAACAAATCGACGATTTCGTCCGTCAGCTTATTCAACCCCGACGCTTCGCAATAGGTCAAAATCTTTTCCGTTTCCTTGGCGATGCGGGACATATCCATCACGCAATAATTCGCCAACTTTCCGCAGGTTATCCCATCCGCGTACACACC
>JBGVRC010000129.1:0-1761 GCA_045128055.1 Candidatus Scatosoma sp.
TAATTCAAGTTTATGCAAAAGCTCCTTCACCCGCTCCTTTAACTGCACATTTTCCGCCAAAGCGTGCTTTTGCAAATCCGTTTCGTTTGCAAAAAGCGGGTAAACCTTTTTCGTTTTGTTCATTTTGCTTCCTCCCTCAACTTTTGGCAATGGTCACGCATTTTCAGCCATGCACCCGGCTCGCCCTGCTCCCAAATGTCGGAAAGCGCCGTTTGGCACATAGCCCAATTTTCACACGCCTTGTAAAGCGCACGTTTTAACCTTGCCACTTGTGCCGGGCTTGCTTGTTCTTGCTGCAAAACGCTTGCTTTTGCAAATGCCGGGGCAAGCACGTCCACCAGCTCGCGTTCATAATTGCCGCTAATAAATGGAAGGTTTTGATGCCCAATTTTACGGCGCTTTTGCACTTCCGAAATATCGGCGCAAATGCGCATGAGGCTATCCTTGAATTTATCCATTGCAAAATGTTCGGCAAAGGCGTCGGGAAGTTCCAATAAAATTTTCATTTTGTACCCCGCTAAAACAATTCGTCATCAACTGGCTGGCACGCCGGAAGAGGCGCTGGCTTAAATTCAGGAAGCGGCGCATCCTTTGGAATAAAATACTTTGCGTAACGTTTGCCAGTTGCTTCGTTTTCAACCATTTCCGTTCTAATATCCAAGCCTTCCTTTTTAAGTTCGAAAATTCGGGTTGCAAGCCTAAAGCAACCAAATTTTTCAAGGGCGTCCAACGGGGTAAGCGTGCCGCCGTTTAAAAGGTATTCACGGATTTTTTCCTTTTGGGTTTTAGCTGCCATTTTATTTTCCCTCCGTTGCTGGTTTGTGTTCCTGCCTTGCCCATTCAGTGAGCCGGGTTGTGCATGGGATTTTATCGCCAGTTGTTCCAAAGAACGGGCATTCGCTGCACATAATTTTATCGCAAAGGTTTTCGGCGGTAATGCCGCGCTTAAAGTGTTCCAAGTTTGTCACCCTAAACCCCCTTTCAACAAAGCCCACAAAGGCGTAAGATGCAACCAGCAAGGCACAAGCAAGGGCGCAAGCAAAAAGGCGGCAAAAGCGCCTTTTAAGCGCCCGGCGCTTGTTTTCTTTAATCCAACCACCAGCCGGGATATATTCGTTAAACTGCAACATTATTTCACCTCCTTCATCGGAAATTTGTGGTCTTTAAGGTATGCGCGGCAATGTTCGCAAAGCCTAACCGCGTGAAAATCATTTGGGTTTTTAAAACCGTCAATTTGAACAAGTTTTGTTCCGGCACTTGTTCCACGATTTCCGCACTTGTAGCACGCAAAAATCGGTTCGCCGTTTGGCGCGATTGCAACTGGCATTATTTCGCCTCCTTAATAACAAGTTCCATTCCACGAGCCCAAGCGTCGCCGCCCACCGGGTAACAACGGTCGCCCGCTTTGTCGTTTTTGCCCTTGCGGGCTCTAATAATAACGCGCCCGTCAAGTTCACAAATATATTGAGTTTTGGTTTCGCGGGTTATCTTGTAAAGTTTACCCGTGTAATAATTTTTCAAAAACTTTTCCATTACTTCGCCTCCACTGGTTCAAGCGTTCCTTCCTTTATAAGCATATAAACGAAGCGGGATGCCGTTAATTGCAATTCGTCGCCCCAAAACTGGGGAGCGCTATTCGGCACAACATAAACCCGGTCCGCCGGGCGTTTTTCAAAAAAGCGCTTCCACGCCTTTTTAGTTTTTACAACTTCGCGCGGCGTGGTGCGCCCGGAAAATGGGTTTCCCCAATCAAGCATTTTA
>JBGVRC010000130.1:0-3255 GCA_045128055.1 Candidatus Scatosoma sp.
CGGCTGCACTTGGCAAACGAAATACGTTTGGACAATTCTTTGCGCAGATATCGTAAAGCTTGTTTGTGTTGCTGCTGTTCAAACCGCCGATCACCAAAATAGCGTCACATTTCTTCGCAAGTTCACTTGCTTCATTTTGCCTTCCTATAGTAGTATAGCAAATTGTTTCAAAAACTTCAACTGTTTTACCACGGATATTATTAAGATTTTTAATAATTTTTTCAAATTTTTCCTTAGAATAGGTCGTTTGAGCCACTACAACCCATTCTTTTTCGGGTAAAATCGAAAAATCTTCTTCTTGCGATGAAAAAATATAGGCTTGATTTTCACACCACCCGTTAAGCCCTATAACTTCTGGATGCGATTTTTCACCAACTATTATAATTCCTTTTCCTTCTCGATGCTTCTCGTCCACAATACGTTGCGTGCGACGAACAAACTCGCAAGTACAGTCTACAACCTTTAATTGCTTTTCTTCGCAAAAACGATAAACGTCGCTGCCTACGCCATGAGAACGAATAATCAGTGTCGCTCCATTTGGAACGGAAGACAAGTCTTCCACCATAACAATCCCCCTTGCCACAATTTGCGCGACTACGTCGGGATTATGGATAATTTCCCCATAAATATACGTATTTTCAGGCGGAATAGACAAGGCTGTATCCACGGCCAATTTAACACCGCGACAAAATCCCCCGCTCTTTGCTATAATAAATTCCATTTTAAGCTTTTTTGCCCTTCTTTTTGTTTTCTAAAAATACTCGATGCTCATTTCTCATCAAAATCATACGTTGACGCAGTTTTTCAACAGCTTCCATCAAATCGTCGGCGGTAAGCTTTTTATCGTAGTACTCACTCAATTCCATCGGATCCCCAATAAGAATATGCGCCATCTTAAAAACTCTCGCTTTTTTATAAATCACCATAGGAATTACGGGTACTTTCGCCTTTATCGCCATAGCCGCTGCGCCAGGGTGAAACGGTAAAAAATCTTCTTGTGTTTTATTTCGCGTACCTTCAGGACAAACTGCGACCTTTTCTCCATTTTTTAAACATTTTAAACAATTCATCATTACGCGAGCATCATTCCCGTCGCGATTAGCGGGAATCGCCTTAACCGTGCGTAAAAACCAGCTTAAACCGGGCTTATTAAAAATTTCGCTCTTCGCTACAAAATGTATCCCTTCCCACGTCGTTGCCGCAGGATATACGGGGTCGTAAAGACTGTAATGATTAATAATATATACGTAAGGTCCGTCTTTTACTTTATGGTTTCCATAAAACCGAAAAGGTTTTATACACTTACAAATGGGAAGCAAAAAAATGCGCAAAAAGTTTAAAAAACGCATTTTATGTTGCCCTTTTTTATTTGCCTTTACCGTAATCGTAGAAATCTTTTTCGCTTTTTTCTTGTTCTTAGTTTCCGTTTGCGTATTATCTGTTTTATTGTTTTGTATCTGTTCCAAAGTTCACTCCGCCTATGTTAAATTTGGGTTTGAATAATCTCTTTCACTTTTGCCACCACAGCGTCTATGGACATATCCGACGTATCAATCACAATCGCGTCTTCGGCGCATACCAACGGTGAAAAATCACGTTCCGTGTCTTGTTTATCCCGCAAAACGATTTCCGCGTGCAATTTGTCAAAATCCACGTATTCACCGCGCCCTTTTAACTCGTTAAAGCGACGAGTGGCGCGCACTTTGCTGTCCGCCGTAATAAAAAATTTGAATTTCGCATTAGGTAAAACGGTAGAACCAATATCGCGTCCATCTAAGACGCAAGACATCGTTTTGGCAATCTCTCGCTGCATTTCCACCATCTTAACGCGAACCGGCGCGTGCGCCGAAATATCAGAAGCCGCCATCGAAACAGCGTTTTCACGAATTGCCAAAGAAACGTCTTCGCCATCCAATATCGTATGTTGTTTCCCAGCTCTATATTCAATTTTTAAATCCAGCGTGGGCAAAAATTTAGAAACGCCGTCCAAATCTTTGGGGTCTATCCCTAAACGCAAAGCTTTTAAACCGCAAGCGCGATACATTGCGCCCGTATCTAAATATAAAATATTATAATCTTTCGCCAAAACCTTCGCTACTGTGCTTTTACCGCTGCCCGCAGGCCCGTCTAACGCAATATTTAAAATTTCAGAAATGTCCTTTCGCAAAATTTTAGCCCCCTTTTGATAAATGTGCTTGGGTGTCGCTAAGTCAACGTCAATCATTAGCATTACCCGAATACAAAGCTTTAAACCGCCTTCTATATCGGGCTCAATCGCCGCAAACAACGGCGCAAAATCATAGCCACCTTCTCTTGCCGCTTTCGCTGGATGATAGGAATGAATATCCGTAGTTAAAGAAAAAATTATCCCTTTTACGATATTTTTTTCCAAACAATTCTTTGCAAAAAGCTCGTCCAAGAGCTCTTTTACGGAAAGGCGTATTTCTTCTTTTGTATCCGAGCAAATCGTTGTTGCTCCGCGTAATATGGTCATATCTCACCCACAAAACAAAGTAATATTGATTATTATATAAAAAATTTTATATTTCGTCAAGCTTTTCAGCCGCGACTTTTGTATGAATACAAAATTACTATACAGATTTTCCTGCGGCGTACCCCGTAGCAAAAGCAATTTGCATATTAAAACCACCCGTAAAGGCGTCCACGTCTAATACTTCGCCACAAAAATATAAGCCTTTAATTTTCCTACTTTCCATCGTTTTAGGGTTGATTTCCGATAAATCTATTCCGCCCGAAGTAATAATAGCTTCTTCAAAGCCACGCAAGGAGTGAATTTGCATAGGAAAAGCCTTCATACAAGCAACCAAACGCCCCCTTTCTTCTTTTGTGAGTACATTTACGGCTTTTTCAGGAGAAACGCGGCTCTCTTTTAAAACAAATTCAATCAGCTTTTGCGGTAATATTTCAATCAAAGCGTTTATAATTTTCTTATTTTTAAACTTTTCAAAATCGCGTAACAATCGCTTATCTAACGTTTGAGCGTCCAAAGCAGGTTTTAAATCAAGCGTTACCTGCAATTTTTCAAGCGGTAAACGATTTATTATTGACGAAGCGGATAAAACAATAGGCCCGGATATCCCAAAATGGGTAAAAAGCAACTCTCCAAACTCATTAAACACGACTTTTGCGCCGTTTTTAATGGATAAAGCGACGTTTTTTAAAGCCAACCCCTGTAAATTTTTAAAAAAATCACCGCTTAGATTTAAACCGCAAAGCCCTGCTTTTATATCCGTA
>JBGVRC010000131.1:0-2521 GCA_045128055.1 Candidatus Scatosoma sp.
GCTTTTCTCGCGCGTGTGCTATACTAGGATAAGAAAAAGCAAAGGGCAGGTATGCAAACAATGGAAAAAATGCGATTAGTCGTTGCGTCGGGAAACGCACACAAACTCCGTGAAATTGCGGAAATTTTCACCGATTTCGAAGTCCTTTCGCAAAAGCAAGCGGGATTTGACGTAGACGTGGAAGAAACGGGCGAAACTTTTATTGAAAACGCACAATTAAAAGCGCGCGCAGCGTGTAAAGCGCTCGGTTGCTCCGTGCTTGCGGACGACAGCGGACTTTGCGTGGACGCGCTTGGCGGCGCGCCCGGGGTGTACAGCGCGCGGTATTGCGGGCATCACGGCTCGGATGCGGAAAACAGAGCGACGCTTTTAAAAAATCTGCAAGGTAAAACGGATAGGAAAGCGTATTTCAACTGTTCGATGGTGATGGCTTTCCCCGACGGAACGGAGTTGGTTGCCGATGGGCAAACGCACGGCTATATTTTGGAAAAAGAAGATGGGGACGGCGGTTTTGGTTACGACCCGCTCTTTTTCAGTGATGATTTGCAAAAGAGCTTTGGCGTAGCGACAGCGGACGAGAAAAACGCCGTTTCGCACCGTTTCCGCGCATTGCAAGCAATGCGTACGCTTTGGGAGAATTTGAAAAAACAATGAAAAAGATTATCATAATTTCCGATACGCACGGTGGGAAAAAGGGCTTGCAAAAGCTTTTGCCATTGATTGCGGAAAACGATTACGTTATTCACCTTGGCGACGGAGCGGGGGATATGCGGGAAATTCAGCAAGAATATCCCGACAAAGTGTATCTTTGCGCGGGCAACTGCGACTTTTTCTCTCCCTTACCGACGGAAGGGGAGTTGGACGTGGAATATTTAAAAATTTTCTACTGCCACGGACATAAATACAGCGTAAAGTCCCATTTATACGCTTTGGCGTGCGAAGCCAAAAAACGCGGCTGTGATATTGCCTTGTATGGTCATACCCACGACGCGTTGATTTCTCAAATCGATGGGGTTACGCTTATCAATCCAGGTACTTTGCGCCGCGCGGTAGGCGAAGGCGGAAGCTATTGCTATTTGGTGATTGATAAGGACAAAGCCACCCCCGTCATCGTAGGGGAAACTTATCAATAAAATAAAAACGGGGCTACCATGTCCGCGTTGAATAAAAAATAAAAAGCCTTGCGGTAAGCAAGGCTTTTATCGTATCAACCGTTATTCGTGAATTTCCAAGGTAAAAGAAATGTCTTTTTTGCCGTTGGTAGGTACGCGGAACATATGCGGTTTGCTTTCCAATTCCACAATCGTTTTTTCGATGCCAGGCAAAGCGCTCCAAGGCTCTAAACAAATATAGGGCGCGTTGGGGGGATTTTGAATTTGCCAAAATCCGATGAAAGGATATTCTTCGTAATGCATAGTAACGTAGCGGTCGCACTTGGTCGACTTAATGCTCACGCAGCCCGTAGAATTTTGCAAAATTACGGCATCGTATTTAAACAAATCGTGGCGCAAGGGCAATTTCGTGCCGTCTACCAGCTCGAAAGGTACGGTCTTGTTCGCCATAAAGCTGATGGTTTCGTCCAAAAGCTGGCGCTGGGGGGTGGCAGGCGTACCGAAATCAAGATAATAATCTTCAAATTCGCCTTCCCCGAAAGGAATGTTGATGCCGGGGTGACCGCCAAACGCCACGATCATTTCGCGGCTGTCCGTGTTCGTTACTTCGTAACGGGTAAGCAATTTTTCGCCGTCTAATTCAAAGATAACGCGGAAGATAAACGAGAAAGGATATTCTTTGTGCGTTTCTTCATTGTCGGTGAAAGAGAATATGAGCGAGCTTTCCGTTTGTTTTTCCAAGGTAAAATCAAAATATCTTGCCAAGCCGTGGCAACGGGTGGTGTAGGTATTGCCGTCGTACGTATAATATCCCTGCGGCATTCTGCCGATGAAAGGGAAAAGATTATACGCACGGCCGTGCCAAAATTCGGGCAAGCCCTGCCAAAGGTATTCCACGCCTGTTTTTTTGGATTTTACAGACCAAAGCTCCGCGCCGTGGTCGTTTACTTGTACGATTAAACGTTCGCTTTCAATTTGATAAATCATAATAACCCTCCGTATTTGTTACAGTATAACATATTTTTCCACGTTTGTAAAGGGGGAGAATGAATATTTAGGAAAAAATAAACCCTTGTCAAATGAAAAGACAAGGGTTTTATCATGGCGACCCAGAACGGGCTCGAACCGTCGACCTCCAGCGTGACAGGCTGGCGCTCTAACCAACTGAGCTACTGGGCCATGTAAGATATTTAATTTGGTGGGCCTTCACGGATTCGAACCGCGGACCAACCGGTTATGAGCCGGCAGCTCTAACCACTGAGCTAAAGGGCCTTGAGTGTGCAATAACAATACTTATAAACCACGCAATAAACATGATGATCAAATGATGTAAATAACAGATTTTTATGCGTTCTCATTCATCCTTGCTCGTCATTACACGCGACATAAAACCCGACACCGCTTCCATT
>JBGVRC010000132.1:0-17803 GCA_045128055.1 Candidatus Scatosoma sp.
CGTAGACGTTTTTTGCCATTCGCTTGCCGTTGATTTTCGGTGAATACCGTCCTTCGTATAGGTGTTCGTTTATCATGGTGATACAGCCCGTTCCCGATTTTCGTATCTTGGGCTTGTACGGCTCGACAAAGCCGTCAAATTCGCCCGACACGGTTTGGGACGGTTCGTTCTTCGATTCAGGTATCGGCTCGTCTACACCACCGATTTCGCGGTCGATTTTGACGGCTGCCTGCAACCGCATCGTATCCGTGATATGCGAGTAGATATTCAGTGTGGTTTCCGCGCTAACGTGACCTATCATATCGGACAGCGTTTTCACGTCCATACCGTTTTCAAGTGCCATAGTCGCAAAGGTATGTCTTAGGTCGTGGAAACGAATATTCTTGCATCCCGCCCGCTCCAAGATAATCTTGAAGCGATGATATACCGCGCTTGGATTTCTCGGCTCGCCTTGTTTAACAGGGGACGGAAAAATCCATTCGCAGGTTTTGTGCCTTTTCACTTCGGCAAGGATTTCTACCATATATGGCGGTAGGGATAGAGATAATTTTTTTGGAAAGTTCGTGGGAAATGGACCAAACGAAAAAAACGTTCACTTATCTAGTATAACAGATATTTTGAATTCTGGCGAGTAGTTTTTGTTCTTTGTTCCTTTCTTTCTCATAAAAAATATACACCTCCAAAAGTTTGTCTAACTTTTGGGGTGCATATCAATATTCGGGTGGATGATTATTTATTAAAGAATGTTTTACGGCTGTTTCAAAGGGATAGTAGAGCCGCGGGGAATCAACGTGCAGCCAACGTTTGCCCGTTGCGCAGGCAGCCCTTTAATCATACTTTCCAAAATGCGGAAAGCCTTTTCCCCGATAAGCGCAAAATCTTGGCGCATAGTGGTGAGGTCGTAGTTGGTATACCGCAAAAATTCCAAATCGTCAAATCCGATAACGGAAACGTCGTCGGGAACTTTTTTGCCCCAGTGGCGAAGTCGGTCGATGAGCCCCATAGCCATCATATCCGAGGCGCAAACAATGGCGGTGAAATCCTTGGATTGAAAATAATCCGCCGCGTCGATGCCTGCTTGACGGGTATAATCCCCAAAATAAGTGAGGTCGTAACGATATTCGATACCGTTTTTCGAAAGCCCGAGTATGTACCCTGCAAGGCGTTCCGCACCGACCAAAGACTGCCGTTCCCCGCCCAAAAAAGCAATTTGTTTATGCCCAAGAGAAACGAGGTGATCGACGGCTTTTTCCGTGGAAAGAATATTATCGCAACCGACGCCTGAAACCAAATCGTTATCCAACATATAGTTATCCAACAAAACTAACGGATACTTCGTTTTTTTCAGCTGTGCATACACGGGATTGAAGAAGTTTAAGCCGACAAGAAAAGCCCCGCCAAAATGATGGCGCGCGAGGTACTCGTTCAAACTGAATTTTTCATCCTCTTCCAACAGCTTCTCTAAAACGTCTTCAACGACCACGTACCGTTCCTTTTGCGCCATGGAAAGAAAGGAAGTGGCAACCAAGGAAGGCGCGGAGTATTTATCCCGCTGTTCTTCCTTTGCCCAAAGCAGGGCGACTCTTCCGTTCCAAGCCATAGATTTGCGGGAACGGTATCCCACGGACTCCGCGTAATCGCAAACGAGCTTTTGAGTGGGTTCGGAAATATCCGTCGAGCCGTTCAGCGCTTTGGATACGGTTGCGATGGATAAATTTAGTTTTTTGGCAATCTCTTTTAACGTCATAAAAAATCCCCTGAAAGCCTTAAAGCCAACTTTCTTCTTAGTTAGTATAACACGTTCATATGAAAATGTCAATAAATATCCGTATTTTTTCGAAAAAAGTGATTTATTATCATTTTGTAATAAAAATTTTCATTTTTCGAAATTTTTTCGCGAAAATCGGTTGATTTTTAGTTTTATATATGATAAAGTATATTGTGTCAAGGAAAAATATGGGAGAATAGGGTATGGATAAAAGGAGAAGAGCAGGCATATTGATGCCGATATCCTCGTTACCTGCGCCGTATGGGATAGGAACGATGGGGGAATCGGCGTACCGTTTTGTGCAATGGCTGAAAAGCGCGGGCATGAAAGTTTGGCAAACGCTTCCTTTGTTGCCGACGAATTATGGCGACAGCCCCTATCAATCGTGCGACGCGCGCGCGTTAAATCCTTATTTTATAGATTTTGAAGAATTGCGCAAAGAAGGCTTGTTGGAAGAAAGCGAGTATAAAAACGTCGACTGGGCTTACGATGAGCGTCGTGTGGAATACGGAAAACTTTTCTTGCATAAGGCGAACGTTTTAAAAAAGGCATTTGCCCGTTTCGATAGAGAAGACGAAGGGTGGCGCACCTTTCTTAACCAGGGCGAATATGCTGATTTTGGCGTATTCATGGCGTTGAAATGTCGATTTGGGCATCAGCCGTGGACGGAGTGGGAAGATTATAGAGTTTACAACGAGAAAAAGATAACGGAATTTGTGCAAAAAAATCGCGATGAAGTGGAATTTTGGCAATTCACGCAATACATATTTTTAAAACAATGGAATGCCTTGAAAGCGTACGCAAATGGCAACGGTATAGAAATTATGGGGGATATGCCCATTTACGTTGCATACGATAGCGTAGAGATGTGGAAGCACGGCAAGGAGCTGTTCTTGCTCGACGAAGAGGGCAATCCCGAGTTGGTGGCAGGCGTTCCGCCCGATGCGTTTACTGACGAAGGTCAGCTTTGGGGAAATCCCGTATACGACTGGGAAAAAATGAAAAAGGACGGCTATACTTGGTGGAAGAAACGCATTGACGAAGCTTTGCAGCTTTTCGATATCGTGCGTATCGACCATTTTCGTGGCTTTGACCGTTTTTATGCAATCCCCGTCAATGCCTCAACGGCGCGTCAAGGGGAATGGCGCAATGGCCCATCCGCAGAACTTTTTAAAGGCAGAGAAGATTACAATATTATCGCGGAAGATTTGGGCGTTATCGACGACGGTGTGCGCGAAATGATGAAAAAGACAGGGTATCCCGGTATGAAGGTATGCGAATTCGCATTCGACGGAAATCCTGATAACGAGCATAAGCCTTCCAACTATACGTCCAACTATGTGGCCTATACGGGTACGCATGATAACGAGCCTTTGCGTTCGTACATTGAAAATTTAACGGGGAAATATGAGAAAGCATTTGCACGCGATTTAAAGCATGAATGTAAACAAGCAGGCATTGCTTATCGTGGAAAAACGAGCTCGCTTAAATGCCGCACGGTTATTCGCCTGCTGTTTGCCTCAAAAGCCTTTATGATTATTATTCCGATGCAGGACGTGCTTTGCCGCGGGGCAGAATCGAGAATGAATTTCCCGTCCACTGTATCTCCTGATAATTGGAGTTACCGTTTCTTAGAAAACGATTTTACAGCAATGACAAGCGGGTGGTTAAAAGGCTTGGCGAGAAATCATCAAAGATAAGACACTTAGTGAGGGAAGGAGAAAAAATGCAATTTAATCAAAAAACTTTTCATGAAAATTTGCTGGCGATTTTACGCGCAGATTACGCGAAAGAAATAAAAAACGCCACGGCAAAAGAACTTTATAACGCGGTTTCTAAGGCAATTATGTCGCATTTATACGACGATTGGAAAAAAAGCGAAGTAAAACGCAAAAAGCGTTGCGGTTATCTTTCCGCTGAATTTTTAGTAGGTAGGGCAATTTATTCCAACCTTCTCAATTTGGGCGTGTTGGAAGAGGTAAAAGAGGCGCTTGCAAAAGAGGGCGTCGATATCAATACCTTCGAAGAAATCGAAGATGCTGCGCTCGGGAACGGCGGTTTGGGAAGATTGGCAGCGTGCTATTTGGAAAGCGCCGCATCGCACGACATTCCGCTTGATGGATACGGCTTGCGTTATCGCTACGGCTTGTTTAAACAAAGCTTCGTAGATGGTTTCCAAAACGAAGAAGGGGATGACTGGTTAAAGTGGGGAGACCCTTGGGGTGTGCGTAAAGAGGACGAAGCGGTAATCGTCAGCTTTTCCGACTTTGCAGTATCCGCCGTGCCGTACGATATGCCCGTTATAGGTTATCAGAACGGTGTGGTCAACACCTTGCGTCTTTGGCAAAGTGAACCTATAAACAATTTTGAATTTTCCGTATTTGACAATATGAAGGGGAGCGCGACAGCAAAGAAAAACTTCCGTGCCACGTCGATTACGGACGTTTTATATCCCAACGATAATACCGAGGAAGGTAAGCTTCTTCGTTTGCGCCAACAGTATTTTATGGTGTCCGCATCTTTACAGGACATTGTAAGAAAAGTGCAGGCGAAAGGTGGCAAACTGACCGAGCTTTACAAAATGCAGACGTTGCAACTCAATGATACGCATCCCGTTCTTGCGATCCCCGAACTCATTCGTATCTTGCAAAAGGAAGGTTTGGCGTTTGGTAAAGCGCTTGACGTATGTAAGAAGACGTTCAACTTCACCAATCACACCATCATGGGCGAAGCGCTTGAAAGATGGCAAGGCAAAATGGTCCGTAAAATTTTACCTGAGATTTGGAAGATTATGAAAAAAATCCAACAAACGTTGGAAAAAGAGCTTCTGAAAACAGGGGAAAGTGCGGACGAGTATTACATTATAAAAGATGACGTCGTGCATATGGCAAACCTTGCCATTTACGTCGCGGAAAAGGTCAACGGCGTCGCACAAATCCATACGGGGATATTAAAAGAAAATACTTTCCGTAATTGGGATAAAAAATACCCCGAAAAAATCATCAACGTCACGAATGGTATTACGCCGAGACGTTGGTTCTTACAAAATAATCCCGAAATGGCAAAGGAGATTGATAAGCGTATCGGCAATGCTTGGCATACAAACTTGCCCGAACTTAAAGAGATTGAAAAATACGTACACGACCAAGCATTTAGAGAGGCGTTTACGCGTATTAAGGAAGAAAACAAGCGCGTTTTGGCACAATACATTCTGGAAAATGAAGGCGTTGACATTCCTTCGCATTTCATTTTCGACGTGCAAATCAAACGTATGCACGAATACAAACGCCAACTGCTGAACGCCTTTTCCATTTTATATATCTATAATGGTATTAAGAGTGGGGAAATTAAAAATTTCCAGCCGACGGCGTTTATCTTCGGTGCGAAATCTGCGCCTGGGTATTACAATGCAAAGGCGATTATCAAGTACATCAACGAAATCGCAAAGTTGGTGAACGGCGATAAGGAAGTTGCTGATAAAATGCGCGTAGTCTTCGTGCAAAACTATAACGTTTCCTATGCGGAAAAAATTGTGTGCGCCAGCGACATTTCAGAGCAAATCTCGATGGCAGGCATGGAAGCAAGCGGTACCGGAAATATGAAATTTATGCTTAACGGTACGGTAACGCTTGGTACGATGGACGGTGCGAACGTGGAAATCTGCGAAGAGGCAGGCAGGGAAAATAACTACATTTTCGGTGCGACGGTGGACGAAGTTGCGGAAGTGAAAAAGACGTATAATCCCAAGGAGTTTATTAAGACGAAGCCTGCACTTGAAAAAATTGTAAACACGCTTGTGGACGGTACGTTTGACGACAATGGAACGGGCGTCTTGAAGGCTGTATACGACAGTCTTTTCGGCGGTTGGAGCCCCGACCATTATTTGGTGCTTTATGATTTTCAATCGTACATGGATATGAAATTGCGTTTAAATGCAGAATATGGCACGGAAGCATTTACGACCAAGTGTTTGATGAATCTGTCGAATGCAGGGAAATTCTCTTCTGACCGTTCGGTGCAAGAATACGCAAAGGAAATTTGGAAACTTTAAAAAAGATAGGGAGGAAGGTATGATAAAGAAAGGCTGGTATTCTCTTCTCGGGGTGCTTTTAGCGTTCATTATTATGTTCACGGGTTGTACTGGCAATAATCAGTCGGGTGGAGATTCGCTGAGCGGTGACTCGTCAAGCGATAATTCGTCGAGTTTGCCTGACAGCTCGGCTGGCGGTGAGTTAGAAGACGAATATACCTTGGAAAGAGGGGAAAACGAAAAGCAACTGACGATTTATTATCAGCGTCCTACGGGCTACGACGGCTGTGATATTTGGATGTGGCACGCGGAAGCCAACGGCAGGGGGTATGAATTACATAGCTGCGCGTACGGTGCGAAGGTTGTTATCAACGTTTCCAACACCATTGACGAAGTGGGCTTTATCATTCGTACGGGTTGTAGCGATCCTGGCGGTGAAACGTGGGGTACGGCAACGAAGGACGGTACGGACGCGGACAGATCGGTGGCATTGAAAGAGGATGAAACGGTGATTTATACGAAAGCGGGCGATCCAAAATCCTATACAAGTACGGACGGCGGTAAAACGCTCAAAGAAATTAAATACATTTCTCTTGCGGATATGCAGGATTCGACGCACGTAAAATTCGTGTTGAGCTCGGCGTTGAAATTTGATTCCCTTTCCGATTATAAGCTGTTAGACGGCGAAGGAAAGGAAGTGGAAATTGCTAGCGTTACGACGGTAGGAAAGCAAAGCTCGAACGGCGTTATCACGACGAAAGAGCCGTTGGATTTGTCCAAGGCGTACACTTTGCGCTTGCCCGATCTCGATCCCGTGGCGGTAGTTCCGAATACGTATTTTTCGAGTGCGGATTTCAAAGCAAACTACGTGTACGAAGGGAATGATTTGGGCGTAACGCTGGAAGGCGGCAGAACGCAGTTCAAGCTTTGGGCGCCCACCGCGTCGAAGGTTACCTTGAATCTTTTTAACGCAGGTAACGGCGGCGAAGCATACGAAAGAGCTGAGCTTACGAAAGGGGAAAAGGGCGTTTGGTCGTATTCGGCAAACGAAAACCTTTCGGGCAAGTATTATACCTATAACGTAGTAACGTCAATGGGGGATCAAGAAGCGGTCGATCCTTATGCGGTAAGCGCAGGTTTGAACGGCAACCGCGGTATGATTTTGGATATGTCTACGACTGATCCTGAAGGTTGGACGGGGGAAGTATACGACAACCCCGACGTAACCAACTATACAGATGCAGTGATTTGGGAAGTCCACGTACGCGATTTCTCGAATATGAATAAGGCGTCGAAGTATAAGGGCAAGTATCTTGCCTTCACGGAAACGGGCTTAAAGAACGAAGCGGGCTTGCCCGTTGGCGTGGATTATTTGAAAGAGCTTGGAATTACGCACGTACACCTTTTGCCTTCGTACGATTACGCAACGGTGGATGAAGCGAATCCCGACAGCGGCTTTAACTGGGGTTACGATCCTAAAAACTATAACGTGCCAGAAGGTAGTTATTCGACCGATCCTTACAACGGCGAGGTGCGTGTAAGAGAATTTAAACAAATGGTACAAGCGCTCCACAAAAACGGAATTTCCGTCGTTATGGACGTCGTTTACAACCATACCTACTCTATCGATTCTAATTTGAATAAAGTCGTACCCTATTATTACTATCGTTATAATACGAACGGTACGCCTTCCAACGGCTCGGGTTGCGGCAACGAAACGGCGTCCAATCGTGAAATGTACAGAAAGTATATGATTGATTCCGTTACCCACTGGATGAAGGAATACAACGTAGATGGTTTCCGTTTCGACTTGATGGGCTTGCATGATATAACGACGATGAAAGCTATTGAAAAAGCCGTACACGCAATCAACCCCGAGGCTTTGATTTACGGGGAAGGCTGGACGGGCGGCAGCTCGACGCTTGGCGGCGGTCAGCAGAGTACGCTTGCGAATATCAAGCTGGTAAATGCAGACACCAAGACGAACGGCGTGGCAATGTTCAACGACGTAATTCGCGACGCAATTAAGGGTTCGACCAACGGCAACGATACGGCATTTGCAACAGGCGCAAAGGATACCGCTGCGGAACGTATCCGCTTTGGCGTAAACGGCTCGGTCAACAACGTAAGCTTTAAGGTAAAGGGCAACGGTTGGTTTGCTTATAACCCGACTAACGTCATCAATTACGCGTCGGCACACGATAATCTTGCGCTTTGGGATAAGATTTGCTGGGCATATGGTGAAGATGAAAGCACGCTTGCTATGCGTATGAAACGCAACGCGCTTTCCGCGGCAATCGTAGAAACAGCGCTGGGTATTCCATTTATGCAGGCGGGCGAGGAAATGCTGCGTACCAAAAAGAATGCGGACGGCTCGTATAATGAAAACAGCTATAACGCAAGCGACGAAGTCAACAATTTGCGTTGGGACTTCACCGAAAACTCACCGCAATGGCAAATGATGCAGTATTACAAAGGCTTGATAGCCTTCCGTAAATCTTGTGAGACCTTGCGCCTTATCACGACGGCGGACAGAGGACAAAGCGTTTGCACGTTGGATAGTCAAACGAGCGGCGCAACCATCGTATTTACGATGACGAATCCCTACACGTATGAAAAACTGTTCATCGTCTACAATGCAGCGGAAAGCAACGTGAAGGTAACCCTTCCCGAAGGGACTTGGGATATGTATATCAACGGCGAAGCGGCTGGCGCGACGGCGATTGCAAGCGGGCTTTCAGGCGAACAAAATATCGGCGCGGTAAGCTGTTACGTCTATAAGAAAAACGGCTAAAAGGGCAAATTTTGGAAAACGTCTTGACAAAATTCATAAATATAGTATAATAAATACGGATTTTATGTTAGAATTTTGAAATTTATTAACAGTAAAAAAGCAACGGATAAAAACGGTGCTGAAAAAAATAGAACAAATAATTTGGAGGAAAAATTATGAAAAAGAAACTCTTTATTGCTGCTTCTTTGATGGCAGTAATGGCATTCTCGGCTGTTGGTTTTGCGGCTTGTGGCGAGAATAACGCCGATAACGGCGGCAGCAGCATTGAAACGCCCGCTGATAACAAGGTAACCGTTACCTATTACGACGGTACGACCGAACTCAAGAGCGAAGAAATCGAAAAAGGCGGCAAGGCAAACGAATGGACCCCCGAAAAAGAAGGTTGGGAATTCATGGGCTGGTATGCAGAAGCTTCTCTTTCTCAAGAATTTAGCTTTGATACCGTAATCAACGAAGACACCGACGTATTCTCCGCATGGAGAGAAAACGTATACGTGGAAGATACGGCTAACTGGTATTTCATAGGTGCAGGTAGCGGTGACATGAGCGCAAGTAACTGGGGGCACAGCACCGAAGGCTTGTTCATGACCAAAGATACGACGATCACCGACGCAAACGTTTACACCATCGAAATTACGATGTACGCAGGCGATAAATTCCAAATCACGCACAGCGATTCTTGGGATTATCAACAAGGTATCGGCCACATGATCGGGTTCGAATACGCAGCAGGCGTTAACCCTTACGCTCCCGATGCAGGCGAAGTTACCGCAGCGGATAGAAAGTACGGTGAAGTACGCGCTGAAGACGGCACGTTGATGTTCTACGGCGGCGACGAATACGACAAGGGCGCTGAAGTTTGGAACGTATGGCTTGCTGACGGTCAAGATGGTAAGTACAAGTTCACGTACACCACCTATCCTTCCAACCCCGCTTACAACACGATCGAATGGGAACTCATCGAAAAGATCGAACCCCTTGCAACGACGCATGACATGGCATTCATCGGTACGATGAACGAATGGAGCACGGATGCTTCTGTATTGGCTAACTGGAAACTCAATAAATCGGACGACGGCAGCGTTTGGACGGGCGTTATCACCATCACCGAAGATATGTATGCTGATTGGGCAGTAGACGCAGACGGCAACGCCTGTGCAGCTCTTAAGATTTACAACATCATCAACGGCGGCTATTACAGCGATACTGGTGAAAACATTCTCCTTCGCGCAGGTTCCTATGCGTTCAAGTACACCGTAGAAGGCGACAAGGTTGAATATTCCGCACTTAATTGGTACGTAGTAGGTACTTTCCTTGACGAAGCAGGCAACGCAGTTAACTATGCAGTTAAAGAAGGGGTTACCCCTGCAATGACCGTTGCTGACGGCGTAGCTACCTGCACGGTTGAACTTGCAGACGTTTCCGCAGACTCCAACTACAGCTGGATTGCAACGCAGGGTAAGACGGATAAAGAAGGCAACGCAGCGCAAGCAGCTATTAAGGTTGTATTCGGCAGCGAAATCGCTATTCAGAGCTGGTATGGCGACGGCGAAGATAACTATTATCTCACCGCTGGTACGTACACCGTTTCTATCGAAATCGCAACGGGCGTTATCACCATCGTTAAAGCGTAAGTATTAAAAAGGAAAAGTATGTTCTGCGGGCGGAGTTTTCGTCCGCAGACAATACACTTTTGTGAGGTAAATAATAATGAAGATTAAAAAACTCCTTTGTCTTGCAATGGGTCTTGGCATGGCGTTCTCGGCGGCGGCTTGCGGTGGTAACTCTTCCACCAGCAATAACAGCTCGACGGGCGGCGATAATAGTGGCGAAACCATCAAACTCACCGTTTGGTGCCCCGAAGCTGACCACGAATTTGCAAAACAAGTAGCGGAAGATTATAAAAAGGCTAATCCCGACAAAACCTACAAATTCTTCTTTGGTATCCAAGGCGAAAACGACGCGGCTACGAAGGTACTTAACGACGTTACCAACGCGCCCGACGTATTCTCGTTCCCCAGCGACCAAATCAACCGTCTTATCAACGGCGACGCGCTTGCGCGTATCGGCGGCAGCCGTTTGGACACGGTGAAGGCGAATAACAGCGCAGACGCGGTAGATTCTGCTACGGTTACCGTAGAGGGCGAAGAACGTACGTATGCAATGCCTTATACGGATAACACCTTCTTCCTCTATTATAACAAATCGGTATTTTCCGAAGAGGACGTAAAGACTCTTGACGGTATTTTGGCAAAATGTACCGCTCCCGACTCGGAAGGCAAGAACGGCAAACAGTTCGCAATGCCTCTCAACGACGGTTGGTATAGCACGTCTTTCTATTTCGGCGAAGGCTTGGGCTACGAAGTTACGTTTGACGACGCATTCGGCGAAACGCAAATCACTTGCGACTTCGCAAACGATAAAGGGAAGGCGGTTACGCAAGCCCTTTGGGAAACGATTTCCAACCCCAAGGTAAAACCCGACACGGACGATTCGAAGTCGGCGGCAGGTTTCCAAGACGGCAGTATCGTTGCGGCGGTTTCCGGTATTTGGAATAAGACGACGTTTGAAAAATATCTCGGTGAAGATTTTGCAGTTGCGAAGCTTCCTACCTACACCTTGAATAGAGGCGCAGCGGACGAAAAACAAGTGCAGCTTGTTTCCTTCGCAGGTTATAAGCTTCTTGGTATTTCCAACTATTCGAAGAACAAAGCGGAAGCGATGTCTTTTGCGGAATTCTATTCGAATAAGCAAAATCAGCTCTTGCACTTCGATCTTCGCGGCTTTGTTCCCACCAACTTGGAAGCACAGCAGGAAGAAAGAGTAAAGAACGACGCTTGCGCGAAAGCAATTACCGCGCAGCTTCAATACACAAAAGCACAAAAGAACGTTCCTTCTACGCTTTGGACGCCTATGCAAGGTCTTGGCGACGGTTTGATCGCTTTGATTAGCAGCGGTGCTACGGCGGATCAGTTGAACGAGCTTTTGACGAATGCTGTAAGTCAAATCGAAAAGCAACCTGCGGCATAACTTTATTTGTAGAAAAGCGGTTTGCCCCGTTGCAAAACGGGGCAAATTGTCGTTAAGAGGGAAAGAATATGTATGCTCAAAGTACAAAAACTTTGAAAAAGAATAAGGTAAAAGAATTTTTCCTTGCCATAAAAAGCGGATCTATATGGACGAAGCTTTCCTGCCTGTTTATGGGGGTGGGGCAAATTGCGCGCAAGCAGTTTTTAAAGGGCGCGCTGTATTTGGTCTTGGAAATTGCATTTATTTTATATTTAGTATGCTTTGGCGTGGGATACCTTGCGAAAATAGGTACGCTCGGCACCGTGAAAGCGACGGAAGTTTGGAACGACGAAACGGGTGTATACGATAAAATTCCGGGGGATAACAGTTTCCTAATTTTGTTATACTCGGTAGTAACTTTGATTTTAATTGCTCTGTTCATTGTCTTTTGGGTAATGAACGTGCGTGGAAATATCGAAAACGATAAAAAAATCGCGGCTGGGCTTGGCGTTTCGACGTTAAAGCAGGATTTTAACGAGTTTTTGAATCAAAAACTGTATATTCCTTTGCTTGTACCGCCTTTTATCGGTTTACTCGTGTTTACGGTGATGCCGCTTATCTTCATGATTTTGATTGCATTCACCAACTACGATCAACAGCATTTGCCCCCTGGTAATTTGTTTACGTGGGTGGGCATGGACAACTTTAAGCTGCTCTTCTCGGGCGGGCTTTCGTCCAGCGGTAGCTTTTTAGCCACCTTCTTGCGCGTATTGCTCTGGACGTTGGTTTGGGCGTTTTTTGCGACGTTTACCAACTATTTCTTGGGTATGATCGTTGCGTTGATGATCAACAAGAAGGGGATTAAGTTCAAAAAAGTTTTCCGTACGATGTTTGTTATTGCGATTGCCGTACCGCAGTTCGTAACGTTATTGCTTATGCAAAAGATTTTGGACGTGGACGGGATACTGAACGTTGTGCTGGGGACGAAAATCCGTTGGCTTGCCGATACGAGATGGAATTCCTTAATTCCCCGTATCGTCATTATCGTAGTCAATATTTGGATAGGCGTTCCGTATACGCTCTTGATGTGTTCGGGTATTTTGATGAATATTCCCGCCGATTATTCGGAAGCCGCGCGAATCGACGGTGCTTCTACGGTGCAAATATTCTTTAAGATTACTTTGCCGTATATGCTCCACGTAACAGGCCCCCATTTGATTACGCAGTTTGTTGGAAACATCAACAACTTCAATATTATATGGCTGTTAACGGGCGGGGGACCGATTGACATCAACAACTACACCGACCAAGCGCAATCCACCGACCTTTTGGTTACGTGGCTCTACCGCTTGTCGACGGATAACCCCGTTCGATATAATATCGCTTCGGTAATCGGTATTATCATCTTTGTAATCAGCGCAAGTATGTCGCTCATTACTTATAACCGCTCCAGTTCAGCGAAAAACGAGGAGGATTATCAATAATGAAAGATAATGTGAAATCTCAAACCTCGACGCTTAAAAAGAATAAATTAGGTCAAAAAGCTATCAATACCATCGCAAATACGTCTATCTACATAATTTTGTCAATTATGAGTGTTTTGTGGGTATTGCCGATTGTATATTTGCTTTATACGGCTTTCCGTGTAACGCCTGATACTGGTATCATCAATACGCTTTTTCCCGATGATTTAAAACTTGGTTTCGGAAACTTCATTCGTTTGTTCCGTGATACAATGTTTGCGAAATGGTTGGGGAATACTTTGCTGGTAGCAATTGTTTCCTGTATTATGACAACGCTATTCGTATTGATGGTCAGCTATGCCTTGTCTCGATTGCGCTTCAAGCTCCGCAAACCGATTATGAACGTTTTGCTTGTGTTGGGTATGTTCCCTGGCTTTATGAGTATGATTGCCATCTACTTCATTTTGAAAGCGATGGGGCTTACCAACTCTTTGTTTGCACTTATTTTGGTGTATTCAGGCGGCGCAGCTTTGAATTATTATATCTGTAAAGGATTCTTTGATACTATTCCCAAATCCTTGGAAGAGGCGGCGATTTTGGACGGCGCAAGCCAACTTCGCGTGTTCTTTGCAATCACCGTACCTATGTCAAAACCGATTATAATTTACACGATTTTGACTTCGTTTATCAGCCCTTGGTGCGATTTCATCTTTGTAAACACAATCATAAACGACCGAGAAAAGTACACGGTTGCGCTTGGTTTATATAAGATGATTAACGCGGAAAAGAGTAGCTTTAACGAAAACTTCACGGTATTCTGCGCAGGTGCATGTATTGTCGGCGGAATTATCACAGCGCTGTTTATGAGTATGCAACGGTATTACGTAGAAGGGGTAACGAGCGGTGCAGTAAAGGGCTAAAACGCGTTCAACGCGTACCTGCCCCCCTGCATTTTGCAAATAATGAATAAAGAGGAGGCGCTCGAAGCTTATAGTTTCGGGCGCTGTGTTAAAAAGAAAATGAAGATTAAGAAATTATTACACGCGGTTTTGGCGGTAACGATGCTCTTTTCTGCCTGTGCCTTCGTTGGCTGTGGGGGAAAGAAGGGAAATTCAGGCAACGATAACGAACTGAATATCATCGACGATAATTACCGTAACTGGTACGAAGTCTTCGTGCGCTCGTATTACGATTCGAATAACGACGGTATCGGGGATTTGAAAGGCTTGGAACAAAAGCTCGATTATATCTCGGAAATGGGCTTTAACGGTATTTGGCTGATGCCCGTTTGTCAATCGCAAACCTATCATAAATATGACGTTGTCGATTATTACACAATCGATAAGGAATACGGCACGAACGAGGATTTCAAATCGATGATAAAGGCGGCGCATGAAAAGGGTATCAACGTAATCGTTGACCTTGTGCTCAACCACAGTTCCAGCGCGAACGAGTGGTTTAGAAAGGCGACTACCGCGTTAAAGAACGGGGAAACGAGCGGCGAAAATGCAAAATATATCGAGTATTATAACTTTTCGCAAACGGCGCAGTCGGGGTATAAACCCGTACCGAATACCTCGTATTATTACGAGTGTCGTTTCTCGGATAATATGCCCGATTTGAACCTTGACAGCACCCAGGTACGCGATGAAATTGAAAATATCGTGGAATTTTGGCTGAACGATATGGACGTGGACGGTTTCCGTTTGGATGCTTGCACGAGTTTTTATACGGGAAACGTCAAGAAAAACGTAGAGTTTTTATCCTTTATCAACGATACGGTAGATTCCATTAAAGAAGACGCGTATATCGTTGGCGAGGTGTGGGAAGGAACGGATGCGCAAATCCGCGCTTACTATGAGAGCGGTATTGACAGTTGCTTTACCTTCACGACTTCTCAAGGGGACGGGAAAATTCGCAGTACCTTCTCGTCTTTGCGCTCTAAACCTGGCGATTATTACGTGGATATGCTGTTGGACTATCAAAAGGTCTACGACGTCGGCAGTATGGCGCCCTTCCTTTGTAATCACGATACTGCGCGCGCAGGTAAATTTTTGGTGGGGGATACGGTGAAGATGGCGGCAGGCTTGCTGTCTATGATGAACGGCAACGTGTTTGTGTACTATGGTGATGAAATCGGTATGACGAACGCAAACGACGAAATCGATCCCACGAAACGTATAGCAATGTATTGGCAGGACGGGGTTTATCACGGTTGGACGTATATGCCGCCTGAAGGCATTAAAGTGGATAAAAACTCCTACATTTATCCCAGCGTAGCCGATCAGCAGGCGGATGCAGGTTCTATCCTCAATTATTATAAGCAAGCTATGAAGATTCGCAATAAACATCCTGAAATTGCCAGAGGTGTGGTGGAAAAACTTACGTCGTCCGATGGGTATATTGCGGCGATGAAGAAAACGTATGAAGGGAAATCGGTGGTTATTATCCTGAACCTTTCCAATTATGAAGAAAAGACGGTGGATGTTTCCGTATACGGGGAAAACTTGAAGCTTTGCGATACGCTCAACGTTTATGGGCAAAGCGCGATAAACGGCTCGACGCTGACTATGCAGCCTTATTCGATTGCGGTATTGAGATAAGGATAGTCTTGTATGTCCGTTTAGAAGCAAAAATGAAGTTACCATGTACGCGTTGAATTGTGAAAAGACAAGAAAAGAAAGTAAAAAATACGATATAAATATGTCTTAACAAATTGTTGTAAAATACTTGATGATATATAGCGGTTGATGTATAATAATATTACAAAATATTTTGAAGGTTGTTTTTTATGGAAAACAATAATCTTGTTCGTTTCTTACTTACTTTCTTCTTGGGCTTTATTGGTAGTTTTATTATTAACCATACCTCTTTGAAATCCAACGGCTGGAAGTCGAGAACTTGTGCTTGCTTCTTCCTTGCTATCGTTACCTTTGGTATTTATCCCTTGGTAGCTTCCATTTGCAATTTTAGCTTTAAGGAAAGCGCAGGCAGCAATATCGGTTATTTCAAAGACTAAAAGTAAAAACACCACTTAATAAAAAAGCATTTATGCAGAACGCATAAATGCTTTTTTTTGTACCTTTTTAAGTTCAGCGATTTCTGCTTTCATTGTTTTTATCAGCTCGGCTATATTATAATTTTCTTTAAGAAATTCTAATAATACATTCTATATCATCCAAATCGGGACGATAAGGTTATCTTTGTCGAACGCACCAAATTGTTCAGCCATGCAAAGAACTGCGCTGGTGCCGACTTGCAACGGTGTGCGGTCGATTACGCCGAATGTACGAATAATGCGTTTATCAGGCGTTGCTGTTTTCTTGATTTCCAAAGGACAGAGCTTGCCGTCACCCTCCATAATAACGTCGATTTCCTTGGCATCCTTATCTCGATAGAAGTAGAGATACGGTTCAAGCCCAGCATTTTGATATCCCTTCATAATTTCAGATACCGTGAAGTTTTCCAGAAGTGCACCACTCATAGCTCCGCTTTCAGCGACCTCAGGACTTGACCATTTCGTGAGATAGCACACAAGTCCTGTGTCGTAGAAATAGACCTTCGGTGTTTTAATTGTGCGTTTAAGCACGTTATTCGAGTACGGGTGGAGCAGGAAAATGATTCCAAGCGTTTCGAGAATATCTACCCACGCTTTTGCCGTAACCATATCAATATCGGCATCATCCGCAATTGCTTTATAATTGAGCAATTGCGAGGTTCTTGCTGCAACTGCAGTAATAAAGCGGTTAAATTTAAGAGCATCCACCGTCCCCGAAATATCTCGCACGTCGCGTTCTACATACGTTGAAATATAGGACGAGTAGTACATATTTCTATCGAAATAAAGCCCTGATACAATACCAGGCATTGAACCACGCCAAATGCGTTCGAATAGCGTGGGCGTATCTACGGGTTTAATCTTTTTACTTTCAGTAAGGAGTGTTTGCATATTCGTTGCGAAAGGAATACAATCTGCGCCGATGATTTCACGCTGTGACATAGGCGACATATGCAAGAGTGCTACGCGTCCTGCGAGCGATTCCTGTACACCTTTCATTAAGCGGAAAATTTGCGAACCCGTCATCCAGAAATCCCCTGGATTGTGGTGCTCGTCAATATGAATTTTAATATAAGTAAACAATTCAGGGGCACACTGAACCTCGTCGATTAAAACGGGGGGCTTATGCATTTGTAAAAACAGCGCAGGATCGTTTTTTGCCATATCACGCGTTGCGAGGTCGTCAAGAGATACATATTCACGTCCATTGTTTTCTTTTTCTGCAAGGGAACGAAGCATAGTTGTTTTACCTGCTTGACGCGGACCAGTCAAAAGTATGGCTGAGTACGACTGCGAAAGCTCTAAAATTCGATTTTCCATATGGCGGTAGATATAATTCATAAATTCCTCCATGTATACTAATGACATTTTAATACTAAAAGTATTATACTCTAATTTTATCCACTTGTCAATACTTTATTCGGCTAATTTGTGAAAATTACTTAAATCAGCCGAAGTATTATTTCAAAGGATGAATATATTGAAGATTTTATTAGTGGATTTTCGATGTTTGTTGATACCCTCAATCAGTAGATTTTTTAAATTCCTTTTCTTTGTTTACTGCGTATCAAATTTTGAGGGGTGACGATTGATTCCGTCACCCCTTGTTTTGTACCTTTTTAAGTTCAGCGATTTCAGCTTTCATTGTTTTAATCAGCTCGGCTAGTTTTTCTTCGCATTC
>JBGVRC010000133.1:0-2577 GCA_045128055.1 Candidatus Scatosoma sp.
CGGAGATATGCGCTACGGCGGCGCATTGGCGCAAAAGGGGAAATTGGCACTTTGGGCGTATTCGCTTTCCTTCTTGCATCCCATCACCAAAGAGCGTTTGAAGTTTATGGCGTATCCGCCCGAAGCAGACACTCCTTGGAAAGCGTTTGACTTGTCAAAAGCGGTAGAAATTAAGTAATTTTTTGCAAAAAAACGCAAAAGAAGCAAAAATCCTTTAAAATGCATTTGACAAAAAATTATTTTCGGTGTAAAATAGATTAGTACGATATTATATAAAGGCGAACTTTGTAAAATTCACGAGGCATGATTTTATGAAAAGAAACAACAAAAAATTAGCAACATTCATTCTTGCGGGGGCGTTAAGCTGTTCCGCATTTCTTGGTACGGCGTTTTTAAACGGCTCGATTGCCGCGTCCGCTGACGAAACGACGGCAAAGACGTATACGTTGTCTACCTTGTTCACGACCAGCAGCGCTTCTATCGACGCGGAAAAGCTTGGCGAAGAAACGGCAATGACGACGAAATTCGTTTTCGACAAGGAAGCGAAATCGAGCAAGATTACCTATAAGCGTAACGTAGCGTTTAAGTGGTTTGCGGGTAAAGACGACGCAAGATATATGTCCACGACCTTTGCTCTTGGCAGCGTAAAGGAATTCAAGGGCTTAAACGTAACGCTTAACAGCGATTCTTCCTTGACCGAAGAACAAGCGGCAAACGTAGTAAAATTTGAAATGGACGAAACGGGCGTATCCGTTTACGTAGTAGCGGACGGCGCTTCGGAAGAAGAAATTACTAAGTCCAAGGAAGGCGCGGTTCGTCTTGCGCTTGCCGACGGCGACGAAATCACTCTTTCCTTCACGGAAGAAAAGCCTGCAAACGCTGGCGATACTTTCGAATACGCATACGACGAATACGGCGTAAAAGTAAAAGCTGGCGCAGTAGAAGAAGTTATCGGTACGTTTACCCATCTCGGCTCTTCCTACGCAAACAACGGGCTTGTATTTGAAGCGCTTCCCGCAGAAGGCGGCGAAGACCCCGTCGTATATTTCGACTCGCTTAACGGACAAGCTTTCAACAATATCGCAACGGAAGGGGAAGGAGATACGGCTAAATTTGTCGTAGCCGACAACGCAGCTCCCGTAATCGTTGCAAACGAAAAAATCAACGGCTTCATTCTCGGCGCGAAATACAGCTTCGATTATAAAGTAATTGACGTATTGCAAACGTCCAGCCTTAGCGACACCAACGAATATTATCAATTCAACCCCGCTGACAGCGAAGTAAAATACGCAACGGTTAGCACCACCTACTTTATGGACGAAGTATATTACGTGGACGCGGCGGGCAATATCACGGCTGACAAAGAAACCAACGGCGTAAAGAACACGGCTTGCTCGGTATTTAGAGATTACGAAGTCAACGGCGTAAAGGGCGGCAACGAATACGTATCCGTTCAAATCAAAGTCGGCGACGACACCTTTAAAAACGCGGAAGGCGATTTTGCAAAAGCTGTTTACGACCTTGCTTGGTATGCAGAAGAAGGCGCAACGCAGCTTTTGAAGGTTGGCGAAGAAGAAGTGGAGTTCGTCAAAGTAAATACCAGCCAAACGGGCGCGGTTTACAGCTACATCGGCGTTGACAATGAAAACAAAGAAAACGTAATCACCGAAGAAAACGCAGAGCTTTTGGCAGGTCACGTTGAAGCATACAATACCGCTTTGCAAAAAGCAGCGGACAAAGTATATGCAGGCAGCAATGCAAAGCTTGAAATTCCTTCGCTTTCTTGGCTCTTCGAAGACGACAACGGTTACAACAGCTTGAAGTTTACCATTTGCTATAAGACGGCAACTTCTGACAGCTTGAATAAAACCAACCTTGCATATAACAATTTGAGCATTCCCACGACGTCGATTGGTTGCTACGAATTTAAAGTGTTTGCAACGGACAAAGCTGGCAATACGATGCAGTATTACCTTGACGGCGAATTGGTAAGCGTAACCACGTCCAACATTTGGGATATCGAAGAAATCCCTTACTTCACCTTTGAAGTTGTCAACCAAGGTCTTCGTGTTGAAGAAAAATCCAGCACGGACAGCGACGATAGAACGGTTAAGCAAAACCTTGATAAGACGTATACGCTTTCCAGCTTCACGGTTGTAGGCGGCGAAAGCCAAAAATCCGATTACGCTTTGTACAAAGTAAAGATGAGCGAATACAACAAGACGGCTACAACGAGTGAAAAGCGTCTTTCCCGTAAGATTCTTGCAAACGTAACGTTCGAAAAGATTCGTTTGGGTATGCTTGACAAGTTGTATCTTGTAAACGACAAGGAAAGCGAATACTACAACGATTACTTTGCATTGTATTTGGACACCTATCTTGGCCTGATTGCAACCGAAATCGGCGTAGAAGCTTCCGCGCTTAAACCTTACTTTGTAGCTATCGAAGCTTACGATGCGGAAAACGAAGAAGCGGCTGATAACAAGTACGAATGGAAAAAGAGCGGTTCTTCTTCCTTCAAAACGGCAGAAGAAGGCGAATATTTGATGCTCGCTGATTACTGCGACACCTTGTTGC
>JBGVRC010000134.1:0-38626 GCA_045128055.1 Candidatus Scatosoma sp.
TGGGTTATGAAAGGTTTGCTTTATTCAAGCCTTACTTTTTCGATTTTTTTACCTTGTAGCCGTGTTTCTTGTGATATTTTTCAACGCCCTTACGAACGAAGATTGCGAGGATTGCGAATACAAGCGCCGCTGCAACTGCGATGGAGCTAATCAACATCCAAACGTTGGTTTCGTCGTGGTCGTGGTCGTCTTCTTCGCTGGTCGTGTCGTCGCTGTCTTCTTCAATCGCCTTCGCTTCAATTTCTACGTCGATGAGCGAGTAGTCAACAAGAACAGTTTGATTTTTGTTTTCCGTATACTTCAAGTACGCAACGCCTTCAACCGCTTCGCTGTGCGCGGTGGTGTAGCTTACCTTGTAAAGGTTGCCGTCGTTTGCCGTGTCAAGATCTCTATTGTAACGGAGATATTTAGCGGAGTCGAAATACGAGAAAATCGTTTCGAAGCAATCCGCGCCTTCATCGTTCTTGTGTTCGGTGATCAAGCCGGAGAATTCCGTTTCGCTGATGTCGCCGGGGTTGTTGGTGTCGAAGATGACGTAGGAATCGTTGGTGGTGTTCACCGTGCTCGCATCTCTTGCGCCGCTCCAAATTTCCAAACGGTAATTCTTCGCCGTGTCGCCAGCTTTTACGTAGAAGGTTACGATAGCCCATTCGCCTTGCGTGTCTTTTACTTCCGCAACGAGTTGTCTGTTTTCGTTTGCAAGATAGCGGTATGCAAGGGGCTTGCTGGTATCGTCTTCGCTTGCCTTGGTAAGGTCTGCCAAGTTAAGAACCTTTACGTTCTTCGCTTCGTCTGCATAGTAGTTGCTGCCGTCGCCGTAGAATGCGATTACGTTGCCGTTAGCGTCTGCCTTGGTGTAGGTGTGCGCTGCGCCGCCTTCCGCTACGATAAGGTTGTCGCCAACTTTTTCGTATGCGTTAAGGTTTGCATAGTAAGCGTCTTTGTTTTCCAAGTTCTTATATGCGGACCATCTTTCGTTTGCTTTGTACAAGCCGTTGCTTTGAAGAATGAACGCTTTTTCCGATTCCTTTTCATCGGGGTTGCCCGTCCAAACGTTGCCTTCGCTGTCATACCAGTAGGTAAGGTTGCTGCCGATAGACAAGGTGGAAGAATAGGTGTCGTCGTCCATATCCACAAGGTAGATAAACGCGGACGCGCTGCTTGCCTTTACGCGGAGAGAAACGGTAGCCGTGTTGTTTGCCGCAATCGTCTTCGTCTTGCCGATGAACCCGTAGGATTGCTTGCTCATAGCGTAGTTCCAAATCACAAGGGGTTGGGTTACGCCTGCGCCGAACAAGCTGTTCCAAACGCCTTCCGCCGTCGTTTCGCCCGTTGCCGCTTTCATTTGTTCGTAAAGCGCGAAGCTTTCGTTGAAATAGCTTTCGTCTTCTTCCGTGCCCACGAAGTAGTCCTTATTCAAAAGACCTGCGTTTGCATATTGATTGATTTTGGTGTTTTCGATATAATCTTTTTCGGTAAATTCACCGCTGGGTTGGTTTACCAAGTAGTTGCTTGAATAAACGCCGGAATAGTTTTGGGGATTTGCAAAGCCTTCTTTCAATGCGTTGGAAGGGGTTACGGTAGCCGAGTCAAAGCCGTCGTTGGAAGCGGTGGTTTTCGTTTCTACGTTGGATACGGTTACTTTCTTTGCATACGTACCGGTGGAAGCCGCTGCGTATTCGTCCTTCGTCATATAGTAGGTTTCAAAGCCCGTGAACGCTGCGAAGCCTTCGTAGAAGCTGTCAAGCGTAGCGCCCGTGATGTCCGTCAAACCGTAGTTGAAGGAAAGGGTGAAGCTGCCTGCTTTGTTTTCGTAGTCGTTTTCTACAAAGAAGAACACTTGTTGCCAGCCGTCGTAAACGTCTTCGTTTTCGCCTACTTGCACCGACGTAATCGTCGTGGTGTCAATCGCGGAGAAGGAAGTTTTGTTGTCGCCGTCGTGCAAGGTGATGCCTGCGCCCGTCGCGCCGTTCATGCTGGAAGTCTTCACGAAGAAGGAAACGAGCATATAATCTTCGTATTCGCCGCTTGCGTCGTTATAGAAGTTAAATTCGTAATCGCTGTCTACCGTATAAGCCGCGCCTTTCTTACTGAGCATAAGCAAGAAGTCTTGCGATTCGTCAAGCCAAGCGCCCTTGTCGTTTTTGCTTACGAGATAGTCGTTGTAAATAGCTTGTACGTAGCTGTCTTGTACGTTCTTTAAGCTGGACAAGCTGTAAATGCCGTTTACGTCGTTGTCAGCGTTGATACCGCCGTTCAAGGAAGGAAGGGGATTCTTGCCGATAGCCGACGTGTAGTTGTCGTTATTCTTGTGCGAACCCGTCGTCAAGGAAACGTTTTCTTGCTTGAAGCTTGCCAAGATGTCCGAAGCGTCGAAGCTGCCGTGGAAATCGAGCGCGAATTTCTTTGCGGTGGGGTTGGTTTGCGAATCGATAATCTTATCTTCCGCAACCGAGTCGAAGTCTACGCTTACGTTTGCCGCAAATTCGTCCACTTTGTCTTGGTCGAAGGTTTCAACAAGCTTGCATTCGATATCGTCGAAGAAAGCGTAACCGTTTACGTTTTCGTATCTTTCGCTGCTCGTACCTTGACCAAGACCAAGTACGATAGAGAACGTGGTGTTGGTATAGGAAGAAGCCGAAAGATAGAAGGAATATTTCACCCAACCGTTGTTTTCGTTTTCAGCGTTGATAACTTCGGTGTTGATGTTCTTTACTTGGAACACGGGCATGGACTTGCCGCCGACGGAATGGGTTACGCTGATATAAGCGCCCTTGCCGACGATGTCTTGCGCGTTGTTTGCCGAGTCAACCGATTTCAAATCCGCCGTCTTAACCCAAACGGAGAATTCCGCCGCTGCGCCAGCGGGAACGGTAACCGTGGAAGAAGACGTGTACTTTTGGGAAGTACCTGCGTCCTTAGACGCTTGGTTGTGGATCATCAAAACGTTGGTATCCGGCGCGTCGCCTTCCGCGTAGTGCGTACCGGGGTTGACGGTGGGAATATCGTCCTTATCGATGTTGAAGGATTGATAGAAATCTTGCAATTTCGTAGCAATCTTGCTCTTATCGTTAGGATTTTGTTCTTTCCAATATTCATAATAAGCGAGTTTTTCGTGTACGGTGAACGTATCCCATTGCGCTTTCGCTTCTTCAACGGAAATTTGTACGTTCTTTTCCAACTTCGTCAAGTTTTCCCACGCGTCTTTGCTGGTATCTAAAATACCGCTTTGCGTGGTGGAGCTGCTTGCGCTGCTGCCCGACGTGCTGGAATGAACCGAGCGCGACCAACCCGTAACGGAAGTGACGATAGGGTTAAGCCCGTTCTTGGTGTTTGCCGTTTTAAAGTTTGCGTTTTTGATAAGACCGTTGTCAACGACGGACGTGCTGGTGTCTTCCGTAGAAGACGAAGAAGAGCTTTCCGTAGAAGAGCTGTCGCCGCAGGACGCCAACGTCGCCGCGCAGGACGTCACCATCAAAACGGACAAGAGAAGTGCAAGAAAGTTTTTCTTGCTTTTGCTGTAACTTTTTTTCATGTAACCACCTTTGGTTTTTGATTTTTTCTTCTTTTCGGTAAAAGTTTCTCTCGACCTTTTCCCAAAAGGCAAAATTTCGAGCTTTCAAAACTTGTACCTTACTATTTTAATACAATTTTATCTACTTGGCAAGCATTTACGCCGCGAAAAAAAGAAAAAATCCGATAAAAAGAAATTTTTTTGATTATAATAATGTATATAGGAGAAACAAAGATGGCGCAAAAGGAGAAAACTACCAAAATTACCAGCGTAGCCTGCGGCGTTGCCGTCGGCGTGGCAAACAGCTTATTCGGCGGCGGGGGCGGTATGCTTGCCGTGCCCTTGTTGCAAAAAACGGGCTTGGACGAAAAAAAGGCGCACGCCACCGCCATTTTGGTGATTTTGCCTATTTCTATCCTGTCCTTTTTCGTGTACGCCTTGCGTGGGTACAGCGATTTTTCCGTGCTCATTCCCACGGCAATCGGCGTTACCTTCGGCGGAACGGTAGGGGCGAAGCTTTTACAAAAAGCGCCCGTCGCGTTCGTCAACCTGCTCTTTGCCATTTTACAGCTCGCGGCGGGGATTTTTCTCTTCTTTTTTACAAAATAGCGGGGGCAGGTACGCGTTGAACACAAAACAAGGCAGGAATTAGAAACGGGGGAAATCATAGAAAATGTCCTTTTATTTATATTTGATTTTGGGGTTTTTAGGGGGAATCCCCGCAGGAATGGGTATGGGCGGCGGCACGGTGACCATACCCCTGCTTGTGTTGATAGGCGGCGTAGAGCAAAAAATTGCGCAATGCGCCAACTTATTTTCTTTTTTGCCGATGAGCGTCGGCGCGTTAAAAACGCACGCGGACAACGGTTTGTTGCAAACGCGGGGCATATTTTGGGTGATTTTGCCTGCGTCCCTGCTTTCGCTTATCGGCGCGTTCGTCGCGTCCAACCTATCTTCCGAGCTTTTAAAACGCGGCTTCGGGGCGTTTTTGATAGGGCTTGCCTTCGTTGGGTTTTACCGTGTGAAAAAGCCAAAGGAAAAAGGTTGACAAAAATGGGGGAATGTGGTATGCTGTATCGACAAGGAGCAAGAATATGAAAAGGTATAAATATATATTTTTTGATTTGGACGGCACGTTGACCCACTCGCATCCAGGGATATACGGCTGTATTCGTTACGCGCTGAAAGCCTTGGGTGAACCCGACCCCGATGAAAGCGTTTTGCGCAAGTGTATCGGCCCGAGCCTGATGTATTCCTTTACGACGTATTTTGGGTTGAGCGAAGAAAGAGCGCGGCTGGCTACGGCGAAATACAGAGAGCGTTATTCGGTGATCGGTTGGCAGGAAAACGGCGCGATTGACGGAGCGGTGGAAGCGTTGAAAATTTTGCGCGAAAAAGGCTTCGTCCTTGCCATGGCTACGTCAAAACCCAAAATTTACGCGGATCAAATCGCGGAAAAGTTTGGGCTTTCTCCCTATTTTCACGCGCAGGTCGGCAGCGGTATGGACGGCAGCTTCCCCACCAAAGCTTCGGTGATTAAAGAATGTATCAGACAGCTCAACGCAAACAAGGACGAGTGCTTGATGGTCGGGGACAGAGAACACGACGCCGAAGGCGCGAAGGAAGAAGGCGTAGATTGCGCTTTGTTAAAGGTAGGCTATGCCGAAGACGGGGAGTTTGCGCGTTGCAAGCCCGAATACGTTTTTAACGATTTCCACGATTTGTTGGACATGCTGTTGGAGAAATAAAACTAAATTTGCCCTTGCGGGCAAGTGAAGTTTACTTCGTAAGTGAAGTTATCCTTGGGATAGTGAAGTTTTGCCTGTGGCAAAGTATAAAACAATTTCCATAACTTGCGCACAGCGCAAACTTCACTTGTTTATAAACAAACTTCACTGCATAGCAATTTCACTTTTGCAACAGCAAAAACTTCACCGAGTTCAAGAGCGTTGCGGCATATAGCCGAGCGCTCTTTTTTCATAGAAAAAAAGCGGAAGGGAATAAAGCGCGAAGAAAAGGCGTAAAATACTCCGTTGTTTTTGTCAAAATGCACGAAAAAACAGGCGTAAATTGTCCAAAATAAGAAAATTTTGTTAAAAGTGAAAAAAAATTTCAAAAAGGGTCTTTACAAACCCGCGCTTATGTGGTAAACTATGAGAAATTTATTGTGGAGAGTGCGTGCAAAACGGAGCGCGCAACCGACAAAGGTATCTTTTAAGAAAGAAAAAAACGAAATTAAGAAAAATATCAGCCGAAAGGCGACAGAGGTATAGAAAGTGGAAAGAATCGGTATTATCGACTTAGGATCGAATACAGCAAGACTTGTCATCGTGGATATCTTCACCGAAGGACATTTTATGGTTATCGACGAATTAAAGGAGAGCGTTCGTCTTGGTCAAGATATGGACAGAGACGGGTTTTTAAAACCCCAAAGAATCGCGGAAACGATAAAAACGCTGAAAATGTTTAAACGTCTTTGCGACGCGAGAAACGTAGATAGAATTATTGCGGTTGGTACGGCGGCTGTTCGTCGCGCAAAAAACCAACGCTCTTTCTTGGACGAAATCCAAGTAAGCTGCAACATCACCATTCGCGTTTTGTCCGAAGAAGAAGAAGCCTTCCTTGTATATCGCGGCGTCATCAACTCGATGGATATTCCCAAAGGCCTTATCCTTGAAATCGGCGGCGGCAGCACGAAAATCATTTATTATAACAGACGTAACGTACTTGGCTACGCGTCCTTGCCCTTCGGCGCGGTGACGCTCACCGACCTGTTCGCAAGCGACCCCACCCCCGAAGAAGCGGCAAAACACGTAGAAGAATTTTTCACCGAACAGCTTAAAAAGCTGCCTTGGCTTAACGAAATCGACCCCGAAACGCAAATGATCGGCGTCGGCGGTTCGTTTAGAAACCTTTTCAAAATCAGCAAACTCGTACGCAAATATCCCTTGGATATGGCGCATAATTATAAAATGGCAACCGAAGACTTTACCAGCATTTACAATATGCTGAAAGCTTTGGACGTAGACAAGAGAAAGAAAATCAAAGGCCTTTCTCCCGCTCGCGCGGACATTATGCCTGCGGCAATGGCGATTGTAAAATCGTTTGTGGACTATATGAACGTAGAAAACTTTACCATCGGCGGCAGCGGGCTTCGCGAAGGCTTGATGGTAAACCAAGCGTTGCCTATCACCTTGGAAAAACCCATTTCCGACGTTTTGGGCTATTCTTTGGATAGACTGATTAAATATTACGGTTGCAATCCCAAGCACGTAGAACACGTAACCCAGCTTTCCGTGCAGCTTTTCAAACAGCTTCGCGTATTGCACAAGTTCTCCCGTCAATATCTCAAAGTATTAAAAATTGCGGCAAGCCTTCACGACTGCGGTATGCGCGTGAAGTTCTACGGCCACGCAAAACATAGCTGCTATATCCTTCTCAACTCTTCTCTTTACGGCGCGACGCACAGAGAAATTGTGTTGGCTGCGTTTGTGGCGGGTTGTCACAACCACGAAGACGTGCCTATGATGGAATGGCAGAAATATAGAGATATCGTTTTGGAAGAAGATTTGGAAGCAGTCAAGAAATTGGGTGTTCTTCTTCGCATAGCGGAAAGCTTAGATAGAACGCACGCAGGGCTTGTAACAGGGATAAACTGCGATGTTTTGGGCGATTCCGTAATTATGAAAACGATTGTATCGGGCGACGCCGCGCTGGAAATCCGCGACGCGGAAACGGCAAATCCCGAATTTAGAAAAGCGTTTAAGAAAAACCTTGAAATTTTGTAAAAACTGAAAACCGCCGCTCAAAAAGGGGCACGGCGGTTCTTCTTTTGTAAAAGGCGCAAATATGCAATACGTTTTAGCGAGCGCGTCACCGCGCAGAAAAGAGCTTTTAGCGGAAATTGTTTCCGATTTCGAGATTATCCCTTCGGCGTTCGACGAAGGGGCAATACAGGGGAATTTGTCCCCGAAAACGCTTGTAAAAAAGCTTGCGGCGGGCAAGGCGCAGGACGTAGCGTTGCGCCCTGAAAACGACGGAAAAATCGTGCTCGGCTCGGACACGGTAGTCGCGTTGAAGAAAAACGTACTTGGAAAACCCAAGGACGAAGCGGACGCAAAACAAATGCTGCGGGCTTTGTCGGGCAAAAAGCATTACGTATACACAGGCGTTTGCTTGACGATGGCAAAATCGGGCGAAATCGTCTGGGAAAAGACCGCCGCGGCAAAGACGGCGGTGTATTTTGAAAAGCTGACGGACGAATTTATCGACGGCTACGTGGCAGGCGGCTCGCCTATGGATAAAGCGGGCGCTTACGGAATCCAAGACGGCGGCTTGGTGAAAAAAATCAAGGGTAGCTATTCGTGCGTAGTCGGGTTACCCGTCGAGCTTGTAAAAAAGATGGTAAAAAAGGCACAAAAACAGGGATAAGGAGCTTTTGGCAATGATAAAACTTGCAATCGATCTCGGTTCGTCTATGACGAAGATATACCGCGCGGACACCAACAGCGGCGTTGTGCTGGCTGAGCCGTCCTGCGTGGCGGTCGTTGGCGACGAAGAGATAAAAGCGATCGGCAAGGAAGCCAAAAATCTCATCGGTAAAACGGTGGAATTTACCAGCATCGTATATCCCGTTTACGAAGGCGAAATCGTCAATATGCGCCTTGCGGTGGAAATGTTGAAAGAATTTTTGTCCCGCTTGGGGGAAAAACCTTCCGCAATCCGTCGCGCGCACGTGCTTTTTTCCGTGCCTTGCGGTATTTCCGAACGTAGCTTAAACGATTATATCAATTTAACCGAAGAATGCGGCTTGCATAAGGTATGGTTTGTAGAACAGCCCTATTTGGCGGCTCTTGGCGCGGGCGCTATGCTCACCGAAGTCGACCCCGTCTTTTGTTTGGACGTGGGTGGCGGCGTTTCCAACGCAGCGGTGGTTTCCGGGTGCGGCATTTTGGCAGGGCTTTCTATGAACGTCGGCGGCAACAATATGGACGCCAACATCATCACCCGCCTTTCCGACAACAATAAACTGTTGGTAGGGGCTTTAACGGCGGAAAAAATCAAAAACGAAATCGGGTCTTTGTCCCCCAGCGCGCTTGGCACGATGGTGGCGGAAGGCAGCTCGACCGTCACTTGTCAACCCGCGGCGGTTTCCGTGCAAGCAGGCGAGCTCACCGATTGTATACGCGTGTATATCAATAAAATTGTAGAATACGCCGTGGAAGTATTACGTACCCTGCCCGCGGAAGTGGCGGCGATCGTCAACAGAAACGGAGTGTATCTTTCGGGCGGGATTATGAAAATCCCGTACGTACCGCAATATATCGGCGCAAAGCTGGGTATGCGCTTCCGCGTATGCGAAGAACCGCAGTTTGCGGCGGTGCTTGGCGGCGGGTTGCTGCTTCGCGATTACGACAGCTTGAACCGCTTTGCAAAAATCATCGACTAACCTAATCTTTTTCATAGATACCGAATAATAAATACGGAAAAACATCGTCTTTGGCGGTGTTTTTCTGTATTTTAAGGAAATTTCGCAAAAAAATTTTTACAGAGAAACCCCTTTATTTATAAAGGGGTTTTTCTCACGCTTTTAAAAAAAGTTGAAAAAAATTCAAAAAATTTTTAAAAAAAGTATTGACAAATGAAAAATTTTTGTTATAATAAAGGTACAAAAAGAAAAAACGAAACAAAAAATGTTCGGTTTGTTCAATAAATAGGAGAAAATCCAATGAACTAACGTAGCGAGCCGATAGGGATCGGCAAAGGGTCGTAGGGATACGACGAAAAGAAATAAAGGAAAGGAGGGTACAAAAAGCGATGATTCCTTCCCATTCGGAGGCAGAAGCCTAAAAATAAGATAATCTAAAAGAACCAATAACAGAAATATGTTGGAAAATCGTAACCGCGAAACGATAGCAGCGGGGAAGGAGGTACGAAATGACAGGTACAACTTCGAAAGGAGATCCGACGTACACGTAAGCGCCGAAGGAAAATTCGGCGAGAAACGTAGAATAAATGTTAAAGGAGGTACTTGAAAGATGATTTTAAGAGCTTCAACCCGGTACTTTAACAAAGAAGATAAAGCGAGGTAAAAGTCCAATGAACGTAATAGATGAGGGCGTTGAAAAATAAAAGTAACCCGATAAAAGTGCGGTGAAAAACCTGCGTGCTGCGTATGGCAAGCAAAAAACGGGTGAAAAAAAGGGAAACGCCGTACAACTAAATACGAATATAAATGCCCCCGTTGAAAAACGGGGGCTTGGTGTTTACTTGACGAATATAAAAAACGAAAATAGAAATCCCCTTACGCAACTGGATTGCGTAAGGGGATTTTGCAGTATGCGGCTTTTTAAGGATTACAAAATAAGAAGATTAAATACGCTTGATTTTTACGTTGCCGCACAGTACGTCCGAATAAGAATACGCCGTTTTGCCAAGGAAGCCTTCGTCGTCGGGCTGTACGGTGAACAAAGCGGGGTAAATCCCCGACAGCACGCCTGAATAACTCATAGACTTATTTCTGCCAAGATTGACCTTTACCGCTACGCGTTGGGCGGAGCAGTCTTTTACCATTTGTTTGACGTCTTTGATGTTTTTTGTCGGTTTAATCATACTACAAGTATGCCCCAAAACCAAAAAAAGATACGTAAAATACCCAAAAACTTCCAAATTCGTTCTAAAAAGCCCTTTTCTCGCATAGGATAGAAAGACGAAAAACAAGGCTGAAAAGGAGAACTTATATGTCATTAAAACCGCAGTTTGAAACCTATCGTTACGTAGGAGAAATTTGTCGATTGCGCGCGCAATCGGTGGTGGAATGCCGCCTTCCGGGCAGCGAAATCAACAGTATTTTAGCGGTGCACGCCAACGCTGTAACCACGGAAAACGGTTGTGTGGACGGGGAAGTCCGCTACGGCGGGAAGGTGTTGCTGTCCATCGTGTACGAAGACGGCGAAAAGAATATTTGCAGGGCAGAGCGCGGCGCGGAGTTTTTCCACAAGGCGGAAGGCAAAGACGTGACCCCCGCTTGTTTTGCAAAAACCGCTTTATCGGCGGAAAACGTGCATTGGCGCAGGGAAGGCTCGGGTTTATACGTTTCCGTCGTCGTGAACGCGGATATTTTGGTATACGGCAGCAAGCAAACGGAATATTTGACGGGCGGAGAAGGCTTGATTTGCCGTCATAAAGAAATCACCGTTTGCAAAACCGTGTGCGTATCGGGGGAAACGGAAGACGAAGACGAGTTTGAATCGGATTACGTAGGGGATATTTTATTGCATAGCGAGCGTGCCGTTGCGCACCGCGTAGAAGTGGAAGCGGGCGCGTTGCGTTTGGACGGCGAATTATCGCTCAACATCTGCGTTTTAAAAGAAGACAATTCTCTTTGCTCGTACGAAAGACTGTTGCCTTTCCGTATGGAAGTGCCCTGCGACGAAGCCTTTGGCAAGGCGAGCGCCAGCGCCCGTGTTTGCGTAAAATCCGCCCGTCTTACGGTAGACGTGGACGAAGATAAGGGCAAGAGCAAAATCGTCTTTTCCTATTGCCTTTCCGCCGATTGTTTTGTGTGCGTAAACGAAGCGTTGACGGCGGTGGAAGACGCCTTTGCTCCCGACACGCAAATCACCTTAAAAAAAGGAAACGGTGGGGGCAGGTACGCGACGAATACGATGAAATACACCGAACGTATCAACGGCGTAGCCGCGCTTTCGCCGCAAATAGACGAAGACTACGCCTTGCAAGCCGCTGTTCTGCCCCGTTGCGAAATGACCCTTAAAAAGGGGGAACGGGGTATGGAAGCGGAAGGCGTGGTGACGGCGGACGTGTTGCTTTGCAGCGCGGACGGAACGCACCGCAGCGCGGAATTGTCCCTGCCCTTTATTTTCCCCGTGGAAATGGACGAAGAAATCGCCGAAGCGGACTGCTTGGTGTGCGGGCTGAACGTGCGTCGTAAAAAAGGCGGGGAAGTGGAAGCGGAAGCAACCTTAAAATTGAGCGTAAAAACCTATCAGGCAATCGAATGGGAATACCTTTCCGAAGTGGAAATCGGGGAAGAAATCGAAGAAGAAAAGGGCGGTTTTACCGTGTTTATTCCCCGCGCGGGCGACGGGCTTTGGGAGCTTGCCAAACGGCTCCGCTGCCATCCTGAAAGCATCGAAAAAAGCAATCCCGAGCTGCAATTTCCTATCAAAGACGGAGAACGCATTTTCGTTTATCGGCAAATTAAGTAAATTTCACGAAAATTACGCAAACAAAATTGTGTAAAGGATTGAAATTTGGTCGAAAATATGGTATAATACTCTACGAGTTATCCGCGCGGCGAGTTTTCTCGCCGCTATTTTCGGAAAAAGGGGTGATAACGGGCAAATGAGCGCGGTAAAAATTAAATCGTATGCAAAAGTCAATCTAACCCTGGAAATCAAAGGCTTGGAAAACGGCTATCACCTGTTGGATTCCTTGGTGGCAAGCGTGGATTTATTCGACTTGATCGTCTTAAAAAAGCGTAAGGGCGGGCTCAGCTTCGTTACGATGCACGGAATGGGCAGCGAGAGTATTCCCCCCGAAAAAAACAACGCCTTGAAAGCCGCGGAAGCCTTTTCCAAACGCTTTGGTACGGAAGGCGCGGATATTACCATTTATAAAAATATTCCCATCGGAGCAGGGCTCGGCGGCTCGTCCGCGGACGTTTGCGGCGTGCTTAACGGTATGGCAAAATTGTATAACGTGGGGGACAGGGTCGCGTTGAAACAGCTCGCGGACGAACTTGGTAGCGATACGGGCTATATGCTTGACGGCGGGTTTGCCCGTATGCAGGGCAGGGGCGAAAGGGTAGAAAAGCTTTGTATAGACGCCAAGCTACACTTTTTATTGCTTTGCCCCGATTCGATGGTCAGCGCGGGCGCGTGTTATAAAAAGTACGACGAGCTTCCCAAAACCTTGGAAGAACGCGGCTCGTACACCCAAAACTGCATCGACGCTTTGTGTCAAAATGATATAAACGGGGTAGGCAGGTACGCGATGAACAACCTTTTTAAGCCTGCTTTGCATCTCAATCCCGACGTGGAAAAGGCGTATGAAGAAGCAAAGAGCTTTTCCCCGATTTGTACGGTGATGACGGGGTCGGGCAGCGGCGTTATCGCGATGTTCGAAACCAAAGAGCTTTGCGAATGGGCAAAGAGCAGGTATAAAGGGAAATTTGCCGCGTACGTAACGCAAACGGTGATTCCCGATTATCAGGACAAGAAAAAGAAATGGCGTAATCCTTTCGCGCTTTCCAAAAAAGAAGCGCAGGACGCCGAAAAATAAACGCAAAACAAAAGATTGGAGTAAGATATGGAAGAAAGAATTATCGACGACGAATACGGCAGGGGGATTCGTTTAAAAAAGACGAAAGACGGCTACGTGGACGTAACGGACGAGCTTGCCGAAGACGTGGAAAACGTTGACGAAGCCGAGCAAGAATACGCCGACGAAGTGTCCTTTTCCTTCCCGATGATGGATGGAGAAGACGACGAAGATTTGGTGGGGCTTTCCCCCGAAGAAGCGGCGAAGGTTATACAGCGCAAGGAAGCCGAACGCGCGGCGCGTATGGCGGAATACGAACAGCTTTGCCAGGAAGGGGAAGAGCTCATCCAAAACGGTTCTTTCCGCGCGGCGGAGTTGAAGTTTGAAAAGGCTTTGCACTTGGACGAGCTTGCCACCAAGGCTTCGGTTGGGTATTGGCGCGCAAAGACGGACAATTTCGACAATGCAGACGTGTTGGTAAAGGAATACGCGAAAGAAGGCGTGGAAAGTATGGAATACGATTTGGGTATCCAAGCCACCGACCTTATCCGTCAAGACTTCCACGAGAAATTTGTGGAAAAAGTAGCGAGCTTAGAAGCGGAAGAAACGCCTTTGCAGGCGGAAGTAGAAGAAAAACGCTTACTCCGTAAAACCATTTTGAAAAAGGGCTTAAAAAACGGGATTGCCATTTTTGCGGCAGGGTTTATTCCGTTTATGGTTGCGCTGGTATTGACGGCGGTGTACGGCTTGAAAATCACCACGGTGGCGGATAATCGCTACGTTTTGCCCACCATCATTTGCGGCGCGGCGTCCTTTTTGTTGTTTATCGTAGCCGTAGCCTGCTTCAACAAGTTTTTAAACGCGTTGCGTATCTATCGTAAAAACGAAAAATTATCTTCTACGGAAGAAGGCAAAAAGCTTTTAAAAATCCGTCGTTATAAAACGATTTACGAATATTTGGCAACCTTGCCCGTCTATGCGGAAGAAGCGGAACAAGACGAAGAGTAAACAACCAAAGCAACATAATTAGGAGAAGAATATGAATATTTTTACAGCAATTTTATTGCTTGCCGTAGGTTTTGTCTGCTTGGTAAAGGGAGCGGATTGGTTCGTAGACGGCGCGGCGGGTATCGCTGAAAAATTGCGTGTTCCCGCCATTATAGTAGGGCTTACCATCGTATCGTTCGGTACGAGTGCGCCTGAACTTGCCACGTCGATTATTTCTTCCGCGCAAGGCATCGCGGACATAGCTGTGGGCAACATAGTAGGCAGCAACATCACCAACATTTTATTGGTTTTAGGTATCGCGGCGATTATTTGTCCGCTTACCGTCCAAAAAATGACCTTGCGATTCGACTTTTTCGTATTGCTTGGCTCGACCGTATTGCTTCTTTTGCTCGGTTCTTTTGATAACGTGATTGGTCACGTAGACGGTTGGATTTTGTTTATTCTTTCGCTTGTTTACACGATTGCGTTAATCATGATTGCTATCCGAGAAAGTAAAAAACAAGGCACCATGTCCGCGTTGAACGACCACGAAGTAGTTATTGAAGAAGAGACAAAGCCCCCAAAGGGCTTCAACGCGTGGTATGATAAAATGAAAGCGCACGCGTGGTTTTTGACGGTGATTATGCTCGTGGGTTTGGCGCTCGTCGTTGTGGGCGCGCTCTATTGCGTAATCCCCAGTGCCGAATATCTTGCAGAAAAAATCGGCATTCCTAAAAAAGTCATCGGTCTTACCGTCGTGGCTATCGGTACGTCTCTTCCCGAGCTTGTAACCTGCGTCGTTGCGGCAAAGAAAGGGGAAACGGACATAGCGGTTGGCGACATCGTCGGCAGCAATATTTTCAACATTATCCGTACCCTTGGGTTGTCTGCTATGATTATCCGCGTGCCTTTCCAACCTTCCTTCATGATTGATGGTTGCATTGCCCTTGCGGCAGCGTTACTGCTCGTGATTTTGGGTTATCTTAAAGGCAATAAAGTACGCCGTTGGGGCGGGATTGTGATGCTTTGCGGCTTCGTCGCGTATTACGTATATTTGTTCGCGTTTATGTAAAAGAAGGAAAAAAATATCTGTAAAAAGCAAAAAAAGTTTCAAAATAAAGCAAAAATGCTTGCCAAAGCATAAAAAATCGTATATAATATGTGCTGACTTCGAGCGTTCCGCTGCCTTTTATTTGGGCGTGATGAGGAATCACGCAGCGGGTTATGAACGTTTCGTAAATAACGGAGGTAAAGTCTAAATGAAAGGAATTATCGAAGCTATCAACGCTGAAAGCATGAAATCCGAAGTTCCTGCATTCGAAGTAGGCGACACGATTAAGGTCGGCTATAAAATCATCGAAGGCGGCAAGGAAAGAATCCAGAACTTCGAAGGCGTCGTAATCGCAAAGAAGAACGGCGGCATTTCCGAAACTTTCACCGTACGCCACATTTCCTACGGCGTAGGCGTAGAAAAGACGTATCCCATCCACTCGCCCAAAATTGCGAGCGTAACGGTTGTTCGTCGTGGTAAGGTAAGAAGAGCGAAGTTGTACTACTTGCGCGCTCGTACCGGTAAAGCTGCAAAAGTTAAGGAAAAAATTTAATTCATCGGAAAACCGAAAGAGAAACTCGTCCAAAGTCAAGGGCGAGTTTTTTTCTGCCTACAAAATGCTACGCAATACTTCGTCGCCGCTACGTTTTCTTTTCGGTCACGTACGTCTATGTACGTTCCCGTCAAAGAAAGCCTTGCGCTTCTTCCCTTGTTGCTTGCATTTTCCAACGGCAGCCCTATAAAACACTGCGCAAAGCGTCGCTGTAACAAAGCGGCGTATTTTTTACAAAAAAACAAAAAAATTTTCGTAATTCGGTTTACTTTTTCGCTATTTTAGGGTACAATAAAAAAGCAGGTATATATAATGTAAGGAAATTTGCTTTTTTTCGCCCTAAAAAGAGCGGATGGAGCAAGACGAAAACAAGGAGAGCGAAGATGATAGCGAAAGTACAAAGCTACGCCTTATCGGGCTTGGAAGGGGTTTGCGTCACGGTAGAAGCAGACGTATCCCGCGGCTTGCCGTCGTATGAGATGGTCGGGCTTCCCGACGCGGCGGTGAAAGAGTCCAAAGAACGGGTAAGAAGCGCGGTGAAAAACAGCGCTTTGGAATTTCCCGCGCATAAAATCACTATCAATCTCGCGCCTGCTTACGTAAAAAAGGAAGGCTCGGCATTCGATTTACCCGTAGCCGTCAGTCTGTTGCTTGCGGAAGGCACGTTGCAAGCTAACGCAGACGGAATCATTTTCCTTGGCGAGCTTGCTTTAAACGGGGATTTGCGCCCCGTATCGGGGGTTTTGCCGTCCATTATTTCCGCGAGAGATAAAGGCTTTACCAAATTCATCGTTCCCAAAGACAACGAAAAAGAAGCGGGCTATATCCGCGGTGTGGACGTGTTCGCGGCGAAAAACTTACGCGAAGTCGTCGACCATCTTTCGGGCTTAAAGCCCCTTCAACCCATACCTGCCGCGGCGTTTTCTACGGAAACACAGCAAAAGGAAAGCGCGTACGACCTTTCCTTTGTAAAGGGTCAGGAGATAGCAAAACGCGCTTTGGAAGTGGCGGTTGCGGGCGGACATAATATCTTATTCGTAGGCCCGCCGGGCAGCGGAAAAACGATGCTCGCAAGGGCGATTCCTTCCGTGCTTCCCGATATGACCTTCGACGAAGCGCTTGAAATTACAAAAATCCACTCGGTAGCGGGTACGCTCGGTCAAGACGGTATCGTCACGGCGCGCCCTTTCCGCAGTCCCCACCACACCGCAACGACCGTTTCCCTTTGCGGCGGCGGCAATAAAAGCGTGCACCCGGGCGAAATCAGCCTTGCCCACGGCGGCGTATTGTTTTTGGACGAATTGCCCGAATACAAGCGTTCGTCCTTGGAAGCGATGCGCCAGCCCTTGGAAGACGGCGTAATTACGATTTCCCGTTCGGGCGGAACGGTTACATATCCCGCGTCCTTTATGCTTTGCGCGAGTATGAACCCTTGTCCCTGCGGACATTACGGCAGTAAAAAACGCCGTTGCGTATGCACGCCCAACGATATAAGAAAATACCGCGCGAAAATTTCCGGTCCGCTTTTGGATAGAATTGATATTCAAGTGGAAGTAGACGGCGTGGATTACGACGATTTGGTGTCGGAAACGCAAGCGGAATCCAGCGCGGCGGTAAAAGCCCGCGCGGACGTAGCCAGAAAAATCCAACGCGCGCGTTTTGAAAACAGCTCCGTCCATTCCAACGCGGAAATGGGGGAAAAGGAAACGCGGGAATACTGCCGTTTGAGCAAGGATTGCGAAGAAGTTTTGCGGGACGCCTTTGACAAAATGCACCTTTCTGCAAGAGCCCGCTCTCGCATTTTAAAGGTGGCGCGCACGATCGCCGATTTAGAGCTTTCCGAAAATATCACCACGGAGCATTTATACGAAGCCATTTCCTACCGTACCTACGGCGCGGAAGATATGGAGTAAGCTATGTGGTGGAAACTTTACGCGATCGCGTTGCTCGTTTTGTCCATCATCACCTTTTTCGTGTATTTGGCGGACAAGAAAAAAGCAAAAAAAGGGGCTTGGCGTATTTCGGAGAAAACGCTGCTCACCCTTTCCTTTTTTGGTGGCGCGGTAGGCGGCTTTGCCTCTATGTACACCGCGCGGCATAAAACCAAGCATTGGTACTTTTTCGCAGTAAACCTTTTAGGGCTTGTATGGCAAGCGGCGCTGTTTGTCTTTTTGCTTATCAACGGTCTATAATACGGAGAAAAAATTTGTTATTATCCAACCAAGAACAATTAAAAGCCGCGATAGTGGAAATCCCCCAAGACAGTCCCTTGTATCCCAAGGAATGGTTGACAATTTCTGCGGCTCCGCCTATTTTATACGCGGTGGGCAATACCCAGCTTTTAAAGGGTGAAAAAATAGCGATTGTCGGTTCGCGAAGAACCCCGCCAAACGCGCTGAAACTGTGTGAAAACATAGCCGAAGAGCTCGCAACCAAGCTCGTAATCGTAACGGGCGCGGCGGACGGCGGCGACAGCGCGGCAATCCAAGCGGGATTGAAATCGGGCAATATTATTTGTCTGCTTGCAGGCGGATTTGGCGCTTTGCCGCAGGGGAATTTAGCCTTGCTGGAAAGGGTGGCGCAAAAGGGCTTGTTGCTCTCTCCCCACCCCTTTGAAACGGAAATCCGCAACTTTTCCTACGAATATAGAAACAAGCTGCTCGCGGCGATGAGCAACAGCGTACTCGTTACGGGCGCGGGGGAAAAGAGTGGCGCGTTGATTACGGCGAAATATGCTAAGGAATACGGCAAAAAAATATTGGCCTTTCCTTATCCCCCCAACTCGGCGGCGGGGCTTGGCTGTAATCGTTTGATCAAGCAGGGCGGATATTTGACGGAAAGCGCGGAAGATATCGCCGCCGTTTTGGATTTGGATTTATCCCAGACAAGCAAAGCGATGGATTTGACGGCGGACGAAGAAAGGATATACCGTGTTTTGCAAGAAATTGCCGAAGGGCATATCAGCGAAATATCGGAAAAAGCGGGGATACCCGTGTTTAAAGCGCGCGCCGTGCTCGCTTCTTTGGAAATCAAGGGCGGAGCGGTTGCCGTGGGCGGAAATCGGTATTCCGTCGTATAAAAAGCGCGAAAGGGCGTATAAAGCCGCCGCGCAAAGTGAAAAATGGTAAAAATTAAGTGTAAGGATATAGAATATGGATTTAATTATCGTAGAGTCGCCTTCCAAGGCAAAAACCATCTCGAAATATCTAAAAGGGAAATACCGCGTCGACGCGTCGGCGGGGCATATCCGCGATTTACCCGTGCATACGCTTGGGGTAGATATTAAGAACAATTACGAGCCTAAATACGTCAATTCCGAAGGCAAGGAAGACGTCATTCGCCGTCTTACGGATGCGACAAAGCGCGCAGATCGCGTTTATCTCGCAACCGACCCTGATAGAGAAGGGGAAGCGATTGCTTGGCATTTGCAAACGGTGCTCGGCTTGGACGAGAAGGGTATGAACCGTATTGAATTTAACGAAGTTTCCCAACGCGCGATCGAAGCGGCGTTGAAAACTCCCCGTCAAATCAATTACAGCCTTGTAGACGCGCAGCAGGCTCGCCGCGTTTTGGATAGATTGGTGGGTTACAAGCTCTCAACCTTGCTCAACCACAAAATCGAAGACAAAAACGGCAACGGCAAGCTCACCTTATCGGGCGGCAGAGTGCAATCGGTTGCGCTCCGTCTTATCGTAGAAAGAGAACGGGAAATCACCGCTTTCAAACCGCAGGAATACTGGAATTTGACGGCGGAATTGCAAGATTTGCGCAAGGAATACGCAGCGTTTAAGACGATGCTGGAAAAGAAAGGCACGAAGAAATACAAGCCTTCGTCCGCGGAAGAAACGGCGAACGTGTTGGCGACGATTGAAAAGGGAAAATTCGTCGTATCCAAGGTAAAGAAAACGATTGCGAAATCGCACGCGCCCGCTCCGTTCACCACTAGCTCTTTGCAACAGGACGCTTCGACCAAGCTCGGCTTGACCGCGCCCGAAACGATGTCCTTGGCGCAACACCTTTACGAAGGTATCCAAACGGAAAACGGCGACCATATCGCCTTTATCACCTATATGAGAACGGACTCCGTCCGCGTATCCAAAGAAGCGCAGGATAAAGCGCTGGAACGAATCCGCGCGGTATACGGCGCTGAATACGCGCCCGAAAAACCCAACTATTACGCTTCGAAAAAGGGCGCGCAGGACGCGCACGAAGCCATTCGTCCCAACGACGTCAATATGACGCCCGAAAAGGCGAAAGCTTTGCTCGATAAAAAACACTACGCCCTTTATAAGCTGGTGTACGAGCGTTTCTTGGCTTCGCAGATGTCGGAAGCGAAATACAATAGTATGCAAATGGAAATCGACAACAGCGGCTATATTTTCAAAGCCAGCGGTAAAGTGCTCGTTTTCCCCGGGTTTACGGCTGTGTATCAAGACTGGACGGCGAAGAAGGACGACGACGATGAAATCAGCTCTTCTAAGCTTTTGCCCGATTTAAACGAAGGGGATGTACTCGATTTGGTGTCTATGCAAAAGGAGCAAAAATTCACCAAGCCCCCTATGCGCTACACGGACGCTTCCATTGTCAAAACGATGGAAGAAAAGGGCATCGGCAGACCGTCCACGTACGCGACGATTATTTCCAAGCTCATGCAAAAATACGTCAAAAAAGACGGCAAATATATGTATCCTTCCCCCATTGCCTATAACGTAGTGGATATGCTCGTTTCCTGCTTTAAGGACGTTATGGACGTAGGCTTTACGGCAGGTATGGAAACCAAGCTCGACGACATTGAAGACGGCGGCGTGGATTGGCGCGCGGTCATCGGCGATTTTTACCCCGGCTTTGAAAGAAATTTGCGCGAAGCGTCCAACTACGGCGACGAATTGACGGAAGAAGTTTGCGGCAAGTGCGGGCATTTTATGTTGCGCAGAACGGGTAAATTCGGCAAATATTTGGCTTGTTCCAACTATCCCGAATGTCAAAACATCATCAGCGAAAGCAAGGAAGAAGTTTCCGCTGTGCGCTGTCCCAAGTGCGGCGAAAATATGGTGGCGAAGAGCGGTAAGTTTGGTAAATTCTTGGCTTGTCCGTCCTATCCCGATTGCAAATCTACGATGTCTATGCCCACAGACGAAGCGCCCAAGCTCGTAGGGAAATGTCCTGAATGCGGCGCGGCGATGACGGTGAGAAAAACCAAAAAAGGCAAGGTATATTACAGCTGCTTAGGCTATCCCGACTGTAAGTTTATGAGCTGGGATATCCCGACGGGGGATAAATGTCCCGAATGCCAAAACGCCCTTGTAAAAATGGGTAGAAATGGCGTAAAATGCTCGAATAGAGAATGTTCGTACAAAATCGCGGGCAAAACGGAGCGCAAGACGGCGGCGGAAATGGACGACGACTTTACGCCCCCGCCCTTGGAAGAACCCGTCTATTTTTCCTATGACGACGGGGATTTTGCGGGCTTTTTCCCGCCCGATTTCAAGGAATAATCAACAATGGAAAAGATAAACAGCCAAGCGGACGTTTTGGTGATAGGCGGTGGGCTTGCGGGTAGCGAAGCGGCGTATTATCTCGCTTCCCACGGTATAAAAACCACCCTTATCGAAATGAAGCCCAAAAAATTTACGCCCGCGCACGAAAGTGAAAATTACGGCGAGCTGGTTTGTTCCAACTCGCTCAAAAGCAACGATATCTACGCCAACGCTTGCGGACTTTTAAAGGAAGAAATGCGCAGGCTTGGTTCTATGATTATCCAAGCCGCGGACGAAACCAAAGTCCCCGCAGGCGCGGCTTTGGCGGTGGATAGAGAAAAATTTTCCGCGTATATCACGGAAAAATTAAAAACCTGTCCTAACTTAACGCTGCTTAGCGAAGAAGTAAAAAAACTGCCCGAAATCGAAAAGGACGGGGGCAGGTACGCGATTATTGCCACGGGTCCGTTGACTGCGGACGATTTGGCGCAGGATATTTTACAAAAGTTCGGCGGCTTGCACTTCTACGACGCGTCCGCGCCCATCGTTTCGGCGGAGAGCGTGGATATGAGCTGTGCTTTTACGGGGGACAGATACGGCAAGGGTACGGGCGATTATATCAACTGCCCGATGAACAAGGAAGAATATTACGCGTTTGTGGACGAGTTGTTGGCGGCGGAAAACGCGGAGCTGCACGCTTTTGAAAAGCGAGAAATTTTCGAAGGGTGTATGCCCGTGGAAATTATGGCTTCGCGCGGAAGAGATACCTTGCGTTTTGGTACGTTAAAGCCCGTAGGGCTTGCCGATGAAGACGGGAAACGCCCGTACGCGGTGTTGCAGCTTCGCAAAGAGAATGAAGCGGGTACGGCGTATAATTTGGTGGGCTTTCAAACCAACTTGAAATTTCCCGAACAAAAACGGGTATTTTCGATGATACCCGCCTTAAAAAACGCGGAATTTTTACGCTATGGCGTGATGCATAGAAATACGTATATTCAATCCCCCGACGTTTTAAACCGCGATTTTTCGGTTAAGAATAATCGAAAGGTATTTTTCGCAGGGCAGATCACGGGCGTAGAAGGGTACGTGGAAAGCGCGGCGAGCGGTTTGCTCGCAGCTATCCAAATAGCGGACGAAATTTTAAAACGACCCACCCATGTCTTTGACGAACGCACGATTTGCGGCGCTTTGCAAACGCATATTTCCACCCCGAGTAAGGATTTTCAACCGATGAACGCCAACTTTGGTATTCTCGCGCCGATGCCTACGCGGATACGGGACAAGAAAGAACGCTATCACGCTTTGGCGCAGCGCGCGCTTGACGCGATTGACGAAATGCTTGAAAAATAAGTACGAAAACAGGAGAAAAAAATATGGAATTTAGGGGTACGACCATTTGCGCGGTAAAGAAAAACGGCGTGACGGCGATTGCCGGCGACGGACAAGTGACGATGGGCGAATCGGTAATATTTAAAAATACGGCTATAAAAGTGCGCCGCATTTTCAGCGGCAAGGTGATTTTGGGCTTTGCTGGCTCGGTGACGGACGCGTTTGCGCTCACCGAACGCTTTGAAGGTATGCTCAATAAATTCGGCGGCAATTTAATGCGCTCGGCGGTGGAGCTTGCCGAGCTTTGGCGCAGCGATAAAATCGGCAGGAAGCTGGACGCGATGATGATTACGGCGGACGAAAACACCCTTTTGATTTTGTCGGGTACGGGCGAAGTGATTGAACCCGACGAAGGGGTTTGCGCCATCGGTAGCGGCGGAAATTACGCCCTTGCCGCAGCGAGAGCTTTGTACCAGGAAACGGATTACGACGCCGAAACGATTGCTAAAAAAGCCTTAAAAATCGCGTCGGAAATTTGTGTGTTCACCAACGACAACATTCGTTGCGAAACGGTGGGCAAGAAAGAAGTCAACGCGACCCTGCCCTCGGCAAATGAAGAAAAAGCGACGAAAAAGCGCACGGCAAAAGCCAAGAAGGAGAACGAATAATGGATTTGTCGCCTAAACAGATTGTATACAAATTAGATAAATACATCATCGGTCAGGACGAAGCGAAAAAAGCGGTGGCAATCGCACTTCGTAACCGTTACCGCCGCGCGCAGCTGCCCGTGGAGATCCGTGAAGAAATCACCCCGAAGAACATCATTATGAAAGGGCCTACGGGGGTAGGTAAAACGGAAATTGCCCGCAGATTAGCCAAATTAGTCCGCGCTCCGTTTGTTAAGGTAGAAGCGACCAAGTACACCGAAGTAGGGTACGTAGGCAAGGACGTCGAAGGTATGATTCGCGACTTAGCGGAATGCGCGTACCGTCTTGTAAAATCGGAAAAGGAAGAAGAAGTAAAAGCGAAAGCCACGCTCTTGGCGGAAAAACGCATCGTCCGCGCTTTGGCGGAAGCGAAAAAGGAAGAAAAAGGGGATTTGGCGAAGGAAGTATTTGAAGCCAACCTTTTGGACGGGCTTCGCAAAGGCTTGTACGACAACTTCGTAATTGAAATGGAAGTGGTGGACAACCCCCAACCTATGGAGCTTGTGCCAGGCGGCGCGGCGATTTCCATCGGCAGTATTTTCGGGGATATGTTCCAGCAAAAGAAGAAAAAACGCCGTTTTGCGGTGAAGGAAGCTTTCCAAATCGCTTTGGAAGAAGAATCGGATAAGCTCGTGGACGAAGACGCCATCAAGGCGGAAGCGGTGTACCGCGCGGAAAACGACGGCATCGTATTCATCGACGAAATTGATAAAATCGCAGGCAAGGGCAATAGAAACGGCGCGGACGTATCCCGCGAAGGGGTGCAACGCGACATTTTGCCCATCGTAGAAGGCAGCACGGTAGTCACCAAATACGGCCCTATCAAAACGGACTTCATTTTATTCATCGCGGCGGGCGCGTTCCACGTAGCGGCGGTGGAAGACTTGATTCCCGAATTGCAAGGGCGTTTCCCCGTTTCGGTCGAATTGCACAGCTTAACGAAAGAAGACTTCGTCCGTATCTTGACGGAAACGGAAAACTCGCTCACCTTCCAGTACGGACAGCTTTTGAGCGTAGACCATATCGACTTGCAGTTTGACGAAGGGGCTATCGAACGCATAGCGGAAATCTCCGTAGAGCTCAATCTCACGTCCGAAGACATCGGCGCAAGACGTTTGCATACGGTAATGGAATATTTGTTGGAAGACATTTCTTTCAACGCAGGCGGGGATTATCCCACGTTCACTTTAAAAATTGACAAAAAATACGTCGACGAACACTTGCAAAAGCTGACGGGCGACAGAAATTTGAAAAAATACGTTTTATAATTCAAACGGCTTTGTTTCAAACAAACGAAAAATAAAAAAAGCAGGAAAAAGAATATGATTAACATTCCCAAGGGCACAAAAGACGTTTTGCCCGCAGAATCCTACAAATGGCAATACGTGGAAAGCGTAGCGCGCGAAACCGCAAAGCTTTTCAACTTAAAAGAACTTCGCACCCCCACCTTTGAACACACCGAGCTTTTCCAGCGCGGCGTAGGGGACACGACGGACATCGTCACCAAAGAAATGTACACCTTCCGCGACAAGGGGGATAGGTCGATTACGCTCAAACCCGAAGGCACGGCGGGCGCGGCGCGTTCCTTTATCGAAAACGGTATGGCGAACGGCGTTTTACCCGCAAAGCTGTACTATATCACCCCTGCGTTCCGCTACGAAAGACCGCAGGCAGGCAGACTTCGCGAATTTCACCAGTTCGGCGTGGAAATCTTCGGTTCGAAATCGGCGCAAACGGACGCAGAAGCCGTCGTTATGGCGGATACCTTATTAAAAAAGCTCGGCTTGCAGGTAAAGCTTTGCATCAACTCTATCGGTTGTCCCACCTGTCGCGCGGCGTATAATAAAGCGCTCAAAGACTTTTTCGCTCCGCACGTGGAAAATCTTTGCTACGATTGCAAAACCCGTTACGAGAAAAACCCCTTGCGTTTGTTGGATTGCAAGGAAGAAAACTGCAAAAAAATCAACGCGGCTGCGCCCACCATTTTAGAATATCTTTGCGAAGACTGCGCGGCGCACTTCGAAAGCTTTAAAACCTGCTTGGACTTAGCGGGTGTTGCCTACGAAATCGACCCCCGTATCGTTCGCGGTTTGGATTATTATACGCGTAGCGTATTCGAATTTATCTCCACGTCCATCGGCGCGCAGGGTACGGTTTGCGCGGGCGGCAGATACGACGGCTTGATTGAAGACATCGGCGGCGGTGCAATGCCCGCGGTTGGCTTTGCGGCAGGTATCGAAAGATTGCTTATCGTGATGGAACAAACGGGTGTGGAAATCCCCGCGCCCGCAGTACCTACCGTATATTTGGCAGGTATGGACGAAGCGTGCAGAAACAAAGCCTTCGAAATCGCGGTGACGCTGAGAAAGGCAGGGATTTTTGCGGAAATCGACCATATGGAGCGTTCGATTAAAGCGCAATTTAAGTACGCGGACAAAATCGGCGCGAAGTACGTAGCCGTCATCGGCGGCAACGAGCTTGCCGAAGGCAAAGCCAACGTTAAGTGTATGGCAAACGGAGAAAGCGAAAGCGTATGTTTTGACGATATGCGCGCATACTTTTTAGGAAGATAAGGAGAAAATATAGTATGGTACAACACGTAAACGCGAAAGCATTAGAAGAATTGATTTCTACTTCCCAAAAACCTGTTTTTTGCGATTTTTGGGCAAGCTGGTGCGGGCCTTGCAGAATGCTCGCTCCCGTTTTTGAAGAAATTTCAAACAAGTACGACGACGAAGCCGTATTCGTAAAAATCAATATTGACGAAGACGATTGCGAAGAAGCGGCAATCAAGTACGGCATCACTTCCATTCCCAATATTTTAGCATTCAAGGGGGGCAGGGTCGCGGATAACAGCCTTGGCTTTGTTCCTGCGGCGGCTTTGGAAGCCTTTGTCGAAAGAAATTTATAAGACAATTTTTAAGAGAATAAAGACGGTTTTCTACGGAAAACCGTTTTTATTTTACGAAAAGTTAACCCAAGCCGCGTTTAGAAATAGGACGGAATGTTTATAAATAGAGTGAAAGCAAAACAAGGAGAGTGATTTGTATGGATATGAGAAAATTCACGGAAAAATCGGTCGCCGCAATCGGCAAAGCGCAATCGCTCGCCAAAGAATACGGCAACCAAGAAATCAAGCAAGAGCATCTTTTTTATGCGCTCGTTACAGCGGAAGACGGGTTGATTGGTCAGCTTTTGAAGAAGATGAACAAGGACGGGGAAGGTCTTGCCAAAGCAACCCTTACCGAAATAGAAAAATTTCCCAAGGTGAGCGGCGGGGATTTATACGCTTCTCGCGCGCTGGGCGCGGCGTTGGAAGCGGCGGAAGAACAAAGCAAAAATATGGGGGACAGCTTTTTGTCCGTCGAGCATTTGTTTTACGGCTTGTTGGACAAAGCGGAAGGGAAGCTGAAAGATATTATCCGCGCGTTCGCTTTGGATAAGGACGCTTTTTTGCAGGCGTTGGCTTCGGTGCGCGGCAACCGTCGCGCGGACAGCGAAAATCCCGAAGAAACCTACGACGTACTCAACAAATACGGAACGGACTTGGTGGAAAAGGCGCGGCAGGGCAAGATAGACCCCGTCATCGGCAGGGACGAAGAAATTAGAAACGTCGTCCGTATTTTATCGAGAAAGACCAAAAATAACCCCGTATTGATAGGGGAAGCGGGGGTCGGGAAAACGGCGATAGCCGAAGGCTTAGCAATCCGTATTATGAAAGGGGACGTGCCCGATTCCTTAAAGGAAAGGAAGGTGTTTTCCTTGGATATCGGTGCGCTGATTGCGGGCGCAAAGTTTCGGGGCGAGTTTGAAGAACGCTTAAAAGCTGTGCTCGGCGAAGTGAAAAACAGCGACGGCGGTATCATTTTGTTTATTGACGAGCTGCACACCATCGTCGGCGCGGGAAAAACGGACGGCGCGATGGACGCGGGCAATTTATTAAAGCCTATGCTCGCCCGCGGGGAGCTGCATTGTATCGGCGCGACGACCTTGGACGAGTATAGAAAATATATCGAAAAAGACCCTGCGTTAGAGCGTAGATTTCAGCCCGTTTTGGTGACGGAGCCCACCGTCGAAGACGCCATTTCCATTTTGCGCGGCTTGAAAGAGCGATATGAAGTATATCACGGCGTAAAAATCCAAGACAACGCCTTGATTGCGGCGGCAACCCTGTCTAATCGCTATATCACGGACAGATTTTTGCCTGACAAAGCCATCGACTTGGTGGACGAAGCCTGCGCGATGATAAAGACGGAAATGCAATCGATGCCGTCGGAAATGGACGAAATTTCCCGCAAAATTATGCAGCTGGAAATTGAAGAAAACGCCTTAAAAAAGGAAACGGACGCGCTTTCCAAATCCCATTTGCAAGAAATGCAAAAAGAGCTGGAAGATTTGCGCGCTACGTATGCGGAAATGAAAGCCAAGTGGGAAAACGAACGGGATTCCATCGGCAAGGTGCAAAAGCTCCGCGAAGAGCTGGAAAAAGCCAACGCCGCGTTGGAACGCGCCCAAAGAGAGTACGATTTGGAAAAAGCTTCGGCTTTGCAATACGGAAAAATTCCCGAGCTGAAAAAACAGCTTGAAGAAAGCGAAAAAATGCAAACGACGGGGGCAGGTACGCGACGAGATGAAAATTCGTTGCTTCGCGATAAGGTCACGGACGAAGAAATCGCCCGTATCGTAGCGCGTTGGACAGGGATTCCCGTAGCCAAACTCGTCGAAGGGGAAAGGGAAAAGCTTTTGCGCTTGGACGAAACCCTGCACGAGCGCGTTATCGGTCAAGACGAAGCGGTGCAGGCGGTTGCAGACGCGATTTTGCGCTCCCGCGCGGGTATAGCCGACCCCAACAGACCGATAGGCTCGTTTTTATTCCTTGGCCCTACGGGCGTAGGCAAGACGGAGCTTGCCAAAACGCTCGCCCGCGCTTTGTTCGACGACGAGAAAAATATGACGCGTATCGATATGAGCGAGTATATGGAAAAGCATTCCGTATCCCGTTTGATAGGCGCGCCCCCGGGCTACGTTGGGTATGACGAAGGCGGACAGTTGACGGAAACGGTGAGAAGAAAGCCCTATTGCGTCGTGCTTTTTGACGAAGTGGAAAAGGCGCACCCCGACGTGTTCAACGTACTGTTGCAGGTGTTGGACGACGGCAGAATTACCGACGGGCAGGGGAGAACGGTGGATTTCAAAAACACCGTCATCATCTTGACTTCTAATTTGGGTTCGTCGGTGTTGTTGGAAGGTATGGACGAAAAAGGGGAAATTTCCGAAGCGGCGAAAGGGGAAGTGAATAGACTGTTAAAAGCGTCCTTCCGTCCTGAATTTTTAAACCGCTTGGACGAAACGGTATTTTTCAAGCCCCTGCAAAAGCAAGAGATTGCAAAAATCGTCAAGCTTTTATCCAAAGAGCTTGTCAAACGCTTGGAAGAAAAACAGCTTCGCCTTACCATATCCGACGAAGCGGCAAGCCTTATCGTGGAAAAAGGGTACGACCCTATTTACGGCGCGCGGCCTTTAAAGCGGTTTATGCAACGCTCGCTGGAAACGATGATTGCCAAAGAAATTTTATCGGGCAAGTTTGCGGCAGGCGACGAAATCGTAATCGGCGTTAAAAAAGGCGAACTTTGCGTGCTTTCTAATAGATAAAAAGAAAAAATTTTCCGTTCGGTATTCGGACGGAAAATTTCATTTTGTAAAGGGCAGGTACGCGTTGAAGGCTAAAAAACACGAAAAAACGGCAAAGAAAAAACGAAAGCTCTATTTGACAAAAAGCAAATAGTATGATATACTGTTAAAAGATATAAAAAAGGGGGAACAGCCGTGAAAATTATTCATACGGGCGATATGCATTTGGGCTCTGCCTTGCGCAACCTGCCCATGGACAAAGCGAATATACGCAAAGCGGAGCTGATGGAAAGCTTCCGCAGGCTTTGCGCTTACGCGAAGCAAAACGGCGTGGCGGCTGTGTTGATTGCGGGGGACTTGTTCGACGACAACAAAACGCCGGAAAGCGTCCGTCGCGAAGCGTTTGCGGCTATGCAAGCGGCGAGCCCCGTTTGCTTTTTCTACGTTTCGGGCAATCACGACGACGCGTTGTATTTTGAAAGGGAAACGCCCGAAAACTTCTACGCGTTTTCCAAAAACCACGGCTGGCAAAGCTACGATTTGCCCGACAATATTACCGTGACGGGGATAGACGAGAAAAACGTCAGCCCCGATAAATACGCGGAGCTGTATTTGCGCGCGGATAGATTTAATATCCTTTTAATGCACGGCGATATTCGCCGCGGACAAAGCGGACAAAACGAAGAAATTTCTTTGGCGAAATTGCAAAATAGAAATATCGATTATTTGGCGCTTGGGCATATCCATATTCCTATGATACAGGCGGCGCGTTTGGACGGACGGGGCGCGTATCGGTATTGCGGGTGTTTGGAAGGGCGCGGCTTTGACGAAGTGGGCGCGCGCGGCTTTTTCCTTTTGGAAATCGTCGGCGGCAGACTGCAAAAGGACAGCTTCGTATCCTTTGCCAAACGCCAAACGACGGAATGTGCGGTGGATATTTCCGCGTGCAAAAATTATTACGAAGTCGAACGGGCGGTTTTAGACGGTATGAACGGCGTCCGCCGCGACGATATGGTAAAAATTATTTTAAAGGGTAGGCATTGCGTAGGCTTGCGCAAGGACGTCACCTTGTTGGCGGCGCGTATCGCGCAGTATTTTTTCCACGTAAAAATCGTGGACGAATCTCGTATCTATATCGATTACACAGCCTTCCAAAACGACCTTTCCGAAAGGGGGGAATTCGTAAGAGAAGTAGCCAGGTACGAGATGAGTGAAGAAGACCGCGCCGAAATCTTGGACGTGGGCTTGAAAGCTTTGGCTGGGGAGAGTATCGATTTATGAAAATTCTTTCCTGTTACATAGCGGGTTTTGGCAGGTTTATCGACCAAGCCTTTGATTTTTCCGCGGGGATCACAACGATAAAAGAAGATAACGGCTGGGGGAAAACCACGCTCGCCGATTTTATCCGCTGTATGTTCTACGGCCACGACGCAGGCAGGAACAAAGCGGTGGAAAACAACGAACGGGCAAAATATCTCCCTTGGCGTGGGGGCGCGTACGGCGGCAGTTTGACCTTTACCTATCAAAACAAGCGCTATCGCATAGAACGCTCGTTTGGAAAAACGCCCGCCTACGACACCACGCGCATTTACGATAGCAACAATATGCCCACCTTCGATTTTGGCGACAAGGGCGAAAAGCTTGGGGAAATTTTGTTTGGAATGGACGCGGACGGGTATCGCCGCAGCGTGTATATTCCCCAGGGCGAAATCCGCGCGGACGGAATGCCCGACACGATGAAAAGCTGTCTTTTATCCCTGCTCAACACGGGCGGCGAAGGGGGCAATTCGGCGTTGGATAAGCTGGACGAAGCGGACAAGGCTTTGCGCAGTAAACGCAGACCTGCCCAGGGCAAATTAGACAAAATTGACGAAAGATTAGGGGAAATCTCCCATCAAAAAGCGGAGTGCGAATACGCGATTTTGCAAGCGGAAGCTTTGCGGAAAACGATTACGGAAGCGGACGAAAAATTGACGGTTTGTTCGCGCAGACTGCAAGATTTGGACGAAGCCGTCGATAGGGAATCCCGCCGTAGCGAGCTTGCCGTCAAAAAGCAAGCCTACGATGAAGCGCAAGCCGCTCTTTTAAGCGCGGAAAAGGAAATAGCGTCTTTAAACGTCTTTTTCGCAGGGCTCAATCCCGCAACCGTCAACCTGACGGGTATTCAAACGGCGGTGACGGAATATTACGCGGAAAAAGAATCGGTGGAAGAAGCGGAAAAATCCCGCGCGGAGATAGAAGAGAGTTATCGGCGGTATTTGACCTTAAAAGCGCAAAAGGAAACCTTGGAAAAAGCTTTGGATTCCTACGAAGAAGTTATGGACGAAAAAGCGAAAAAGGCAAGGGCAGGTACGCGACAAAGACGGGAAGTAAAGACGATTATTCCCCCCAAACGCAAGTCGAACAAATGGATTTTGTTGGGTAGCTTGGCGTTGGCGATTGCAGGCGCTTTGTTGATAGAACCGCAAAGGCTTTTGGGCGGTATTGCGCTTGGCGCGGGCGTTTTGGGTATGGTGATCGTCTTTTTCCGAACCGTACCCCGCAAAATAAAAGGACCGAAGCCCGAAAAACCTAAAACGGACGACGGAACGGATCCCGCTTTGCAAAAACGGTATAACGAACTGCTGGAACAGTTGGACGAAGTCCAAGCCCAGCTTGTAAAATTCCCGCCGAACACGGAAACGGAATATCAAGATTTGACGGCGCGCAAAGAGCAGGGCAAGAAGAGCTTGGAAGCGCGTTCGCAGGCTATCGAAAAATTTTTAAGCAATTTCAAGTTTACCGCTGTGTACGATTATCGCGCGGCGGTGGCGACCTTACAGGATAACGCGGACAAGCACGCTTCGCTTTTAGAAAAGGCGCAGGCGCAAAAAGCGAAATTGAGCGAGCTTTCCATAGAGCCTGCTTTGACGGCGGATCGCAGCGGCGCGGATATGCAAACCCTGCAAGCGCAAAAGCAAGCGACGGCGCAGGAAAAGGAAGAGCTGACCAAAACGCGAGCGAGCGCGGCGGCGCAGCTGGAAGCTTTGTCCGCACAAACGGATAAAAACGGATTAAACGCCGAAGAAGAAATTCTTTTGGAAGAGAAAAAGCGTTTGGAAAAACGGCATCGCGCCATTTTGGCGGCAAAGCAAATTTTGCTCCGCGCGAAAGAAAATTTGGCGGGGAAATATTTAGAACCCGTGGAAAAGGGCTGTCGGTATTATTTAAAAACGATTTTGAAAAACGGCCAAGACCCTGCTTTGCATTTTGCTGCGGACGGAATGGCTTTGTGGGAAGAAGGGGGAACGCTTCGCGAAATGGGATATTACAGCGAAGGGTTGAAGGAGTTGGTTGGGCTTTGCACTCGCTTTGCTTTTGCGGACGCGGTATTCCAAAAAGAGACGCCCGCCTTGATTTTGGACGATCCCTTCGTCAATTTGGACGACGGCAAGACGGAAGCGGCGAAAGGGCTTATAAAAGAGCTTTCGAAAAAGTATCAAATCATCTATTTGACTTGTAAGAGCGAACGCAGCTTATAAACCACGTAAAAAGTAAAAATACCATATTGAAAAAACGAAGCTCTTTTGCTATAATGTACGGAAAACAAAGGAGAGAAAGGAAGATGTGGGAAATCATCGCGCAGACGATAGGCGTGTTTGCGATGGCGTTTAATATTTGGTCGTATCAACAAAAACAGCAAAGATATATCATCGCGCTACAACTGCTTGGCTCGGCTTTGTTCACCGTACACTTTTTTATGTTGGGCGCGTACATGGGTGGCTTGTTGAATGCTATCGGGATTGTCAGAGCCGTCGTATTTTTGTGTAAAGACAAGCTGAAATCCGAACATTTTTTATGGCTGATCGGGTTTATTTTGGTATATTTTGTTTGTTACGCGTTGACCTTTACTCTTTTTGGCAAGGCGTTTACGCTGCCCAACGCCATAGTGGAAATTTTGCCCGTCGTCGGTATGACGGCAACAACGATAGCCTTTGGTTGCAAAACGGCGAAAGCAACGCGGTTGCTCGGTTTTATCAGTTCTCCGTCTTGGTTGGTTTACAACGTCGTGTCCCTTTCCATCGGAGCGATTTGTTGCGAAGTAATAAGCATTGTATCCATTTTCGTGGGCTTTTTGCGGTTGGACAGAAAAAAGAGCGGAGAAGTAGAACAAGATGCGTAAAAAATTTTTACATTGTTTAAGAATTCAATTTTATCCCGGACATTATGAAGACGAGCGTATTGCCGAAGTGGTCGATTACTGCGTCAAATACGGTTTTGACAACGTGATGATTTTTATCAACGCGGAAGAATACAACGTCGGGCATATGACGAAGGAAGAAGCGAAGCCGTGGCTGAAAACGATGAAAAAAGCCAAAGCCGCTTTGCAGGAAAAGGGGATTTCCGTCAGCTTAAATCCGTGGATGGAGCTGGGGCATCTCGACCGTTGCCGACCCTTAAAAAACGGACAAGATTTTACCACGCAAGTGGATTATGACGGGGGCAGGTGCGAGATGGTTGCCTGTCCGCTGTGTAAAAACTGGAAAAAATACTTCTTGGATTTTTATCCATTTATCATCAAGGAATTGGAACCCGACACCGTTTGGGTGGAAGACGATTTCCGCCTGCATAATCACGGCGATTTGAAATTCGGCGGCTGTTTTTGCGACTTGCATATGCAGCGTTATAACGAGCGGCTTGGTACGAAGTACACGAGAGAAGAATTTACGGATAGACTCTTTCGTAAAACGAGCGAAAAGAGAGTAAAAAAAGCTTGGCTGGACGTCAATAGAGAATGTATGGCGGAGCTTGCCAAGGAAATCGGCGATGCGATAGCTGCGCTTGGACTTGGTACGAAGGTGGGCTTGATGTCGTCTATGCACGAAAAGCACGCGTTGGAAGGAAGAGCTTGGCATAGCTTGCATAAAGGCTTTGCGGCGGGTGGTCCGATAATAGACCGTTTGCACTTGCCCTGCTACGACGAAATATCCGCAAAAAAATATTATTTGGCGTTTAACCGCTTGCCCTTCCATTGCAGAGCCTTATTACCCAAAAACACCGTCGTATATCCCGAGCTTGAAAACGGTTCGTTTAGCACGTTTACCAAAGACGCTCGGTTTTTGCAATTTCAGTTGGAATCGGCAATTCCGCTTTGCATTAAGGGTATGACCTACGATATTTACGATTTTGTCGGCAACGGAATCGTGCACGGCTTTGGCTACGGCGAAGCGGTGCAAGAAATTACCCCTTATTTGGACGGGGTGACGGGGCTGGGTTTGCAATACGAAACCCTGCAAGGTATCGTTTTACCGATAGACGAAAAAACGGCGTATAAACGCAACGCAAAAGTCAACGGTTTTGACGACTTGTATCCCGAAGAATCTTACTTCAACGCGTACCTGGTATCGCTGGGCGTCACCGCAAAGGCGTCTACGCGGAAAAGCTTTCAAGGCAAAATCGTTGCGCTCGGCGGCGGAAACGCGTACAATTTTACGAAAACACAGCTTATAAAACTGTTCCAAGGCAATTTCGTGGTTGTGGACGGGGGCGCGGCGCGTATTTTGATGGATCGCGGCTTGGGTGATTTAATCGGCGCGAGCGGATATCAAACGTACGTTGGCGAACACGGCGTACATAGCTATGAAGAAGTGAAAGAAGGCATCGAGATAAACGGTAAAAAAGGGTATCGCGTGACGGCGTTTGGGAAGTCGGGCGATTACGTAAAAATCGATTATCAAAACGAAGCGGGGGCGCAGTCCTTTGTCTACGATTACCTTGGCAACAAAATCGGCGTAGGGGCTATGGACGGGGGCAAGTATTTCGTGATACCGTATGTAATTGACGGCGTACATTTCGAACAATACCACGATTTACGCGTCCAACTTTTAAAGGCGTTTTTACGAAAGAGCGAAGCTACGCTTGTTTTCACCAACCACGCAGGGGTGTACGCTTATTTGTATCAACAAAAAGCCAAAAAAGTTCTCATCGTCGTCAACAGCACGGAAGAAGACTTCCAAACGACGGATTTAGAGTTGCAAAACGTAGAATTTACAAAACTGTTTGCGATAAACCGCAAAAACGGGAAAAAGCAGAGCGTTGCCTTTGAAAAAAGGGGGGATACGGTTTGCATACAAACGCAAAACGCCCACCTGACAACGCAAACGTTTATTTTGCAATAACACAAAAAAGCATAGCGACGAAAAACGCCCCATTTCAATGGGGCTGTTTTTCTTTATGAGAAAATTCGATGAAAAGATATAAAAAAAGCAATGAAATTATTGACTTTCTTTTGGAAAAAGAATACAATATGTTATGCATTCTTTTGTAATCGATTTTTGGAGATAAAATATATGTCGAAAAGAAAAACAAAACAACCGAATATGGTGAAAACGCTGCTAAAAAGCGTAAGGGAATATAAAAAACCTTCCCTAATCACTCCCATATTTATGGCGGTGGAAGCGTTTTGCGAATGTTTATTGCCCTTTTTTATGGCGATGCTCATCGGCGCGATCGACGTAGATGGGATTTCTTCGGAAACGGCGATGCAAGAAATTTTAAAATACGGCGGGCTTTTGGTTTGCTTTGCCGTATGCTCTATGCTCGCAGGGATATTCGCGGGTAGATTTGCCGCGACCGCAGGCTGCGGCTTTGCAAAAAACTTGCGCCACGACCTTTTTTACAAAGTGCAAAAATTTTCGTTTGGAAACGTGGATAAATTTTCCACGTCGTCGCTCGTCACCCGTTTGACGACGGACGTAACCAACGTACAGCAGGCCTATCAAATGTGTTTGCGTATCGTAATCCGCGTACCCTTGCAATTTTTGTTCGCGATTATTATGAGCTTTGTGGTCAATCCCAAGCTCGCGTGGATATTCCTTGCCTGCGTACCTTTCCTTGCGTTGTTTTTAATTGTGATAATGGCGGTCGTTATGCCTTTCTTTAGAAAGATTTTCAAAAAATACGACGCGTTGAACAACTCCGTGCAGGAAAACGTCGGCGGTATCCGCGTAGTCAAATCCTTCGTGCGCGAAGAATACGAAACGGAAAAGTTTAAAAAGGCGGCGGGGGAAGTCCGCGACGACTTTACGAGAGCGGAAAAAATTCTTGCTTTCAACAACCCGATTATGACCTTCTTTATCAACTTCGCGTCCATTTTGATTTCCGCGTTCGCGGCGTTTGCGATTATTGACAAAACGCACTGGGCGGCGTACGCGGGCTTTGAAGCGGAAGACTTATCCGCATTGATAGGCTACGGCATACAAATGCTGTCTTGCCTTATGATGTTCTCGATGATTTTCGTTATGCTTTCTATGTCCTTGGAATCGGCAAGACGTATTTCGGAAGTATTGCAGGAAGAATCGGACATCGTCAGCCCCGAAACGGCGGTGACGGAAGTAAAAGACGGTTCTATCCGCTTTGAAAACGTAGGCTTTAAATATTCGAAAAAAGCGAGCGCTTTTGCCTTATCCGACATCGATTTAACCATTGCTTCGGGTGAAACGGTGGGTATTTTAGGGGGTACGGGCTCGTCCAAGACCACCCTTATCCAGCTCATTCCCCGTTTGTACGACGCAACCGAAGGGGAAGTGTACGTCGGCGGCGTCAACGTAAAGGATTACGACTTGGACGTTTTAAGAAAAGAAGTTTCTATCGTATTGCAAAAAAACGTACTCTTTTCGGGTACGATTAAAGAAAATTTGCGTTGGGGGGACGAAAATGCGACCGACGAAGAAATCGAACGGGTTTGCAAGCTTGCCCAAGCGGATGAATTTATTCGTTCCTTCCCCGACGGCTACGACAGCCGAATCGAAGCGGGCGGCACCAACGTTTCTGGCGGGCAAAAGCAACGCCTTTGCATAGCCCGCGCGCTGCTTCGTAAACCCAAGGTATTGATTTTGGACGATTCGACTTCTGCAGTCGATACCAAAACGGACGCGCTCATTCGTCACGCGTTTGCGCAGGAAATTCCCGATACGACGAAAATCATCATCGCACAGCGCGTCGCTTCGGTAGAGCACGCGGACAAAATTTTGGTTTTGGACGGCGGGAAAATCATTGCTTGCGGCAAGCACGAAAAATTGATGCAAACGAGTGAGATTTACCGCGAAATCTACGAAGAACAAACCAAGGGCAAAGCCCCTGAAAACAAAGAAGGGGGTGCGGCGTAATGTCTGAAAATAAAAATTACGAACAAAAGCCCCGCGCGGTGAAGCCTATGCGCGGCCGCGGTATGCCCGTACCCAAGGGCGCAATCAAGAAAGGCACGTTCCCCAGACTTTTGAAAATGATGTTCAAATACTACAAGTGGCGTATCCTTTTGGTGCTCGCTTGTATTTTGTTCAGCTCCGTCGGCGGTTTGTTCTCGTCGATATATATGGAACAGCTTGTAAACCAAGTTATCACCCCCGCTAAAACCGCGGGATTTACTTCCGCGTTGCAAAACAAGCTGATTGCCTTGGTGCTTACGATGATAATCGTATACGGCTTGGTGGTTTTGACCAGCTTTATCTACACCCGTACCATGGCAACGGTGACGCAAGGTATGCTGTATCATTTCCGTGAAGAAATGTTCTCGAAAATGCAAACCCTGCCCATTCAATATTTCGACACCCACGCCCACGGCGAAATTATGAGTACGTACACCAACGACACGGACGCTACCCGCCAGCTCATCGGGCAAAGCTTGCCGACGCTGTTTAGTAGCGGCTTGACCTTGATTGCGTCCATCGTCATTATGCTGACGTACAGCCTTTGGCTGTTTTTGGTCGTACTGTTAAGTACGTTCGCGATGAGCTTCGTCTTGAAAAAAATCGGCGGCAACAGCGCGAAGTATATGGTTTCGCAGCAACGCTCCTTGGCGGAAGAAGAAGGCTTTGTGGAAGAAATGATGAAAGGGCAAAAGGTCGTCAAGGTTTTCACCCACGAAGAAAAAGCCAAGGAAGAATTTGACAAATACAACGAACAGCTTTTCCACGACAGCGAACGGGCGCACATTTTCGGCAACGTGCTCGGTCCCGTTTTGGGAAATATCGGCAACTTAACCTACGTACTGCTCGCCATCATCGGCGGCGCGCTGTTTGCGTGGCAAGCGCCCAATATCGGGCTCAGCTCTATTTTCTCGGGTATCGGGCTTGTGGACGTCGGTATCATCATCGCGTTTTTGGGGATTTCTCGCAACTTTACCCAAACGGTCAACCAAATGTCCCACCAAATTTCTATGGTGGCGATGGGTATGGCGGGCGCGAGCCGCGTATTCACACTTATGGACGAAAAGCCCGAACAGGACGAAGGGTACGTAACGCTCGTCAACGCGTTCAAGGACGAAGACGGAAATCTTATCGAAACGACGGCGCGTACGGGGCTTTGGGCTTGGAAGCATTACCACAAAGCGGACGGTACGACGACGTACACTCCGCTCCAAGGCGACCTTGTTATGGATATGGTGGATTTTGGCTACGTACCTGAAAAGCAGGTGCTCACCGACGTTTCGCTGTATGCAAAGCCCGGTCAAAAAATCGCTTTCGTCGGCGCGACGGGCGCGGGGAAAACGACGATTACCAACCTTATCAACAGATTTTACGATATTGCGGACGGGAAAATCCGCTACGACGGTATCAATATCAACAAAATCAAAAAGAGCGACTTGCGCCGCTCGCTGGGTATCGTTTTGCAGGACACTAACCTGTTTACAGGTACGGTTATGGATAATATCCGCTACGGTAGGCTGGACGCGACGGACGAAGAGTGTATAGAAGCGGCAAAGCTCGCCAACGCGCACGATTTCATTCGCCGTTTGCCCGAAGGGTACGACACGATGCTCACCAACAACGGCGCGAACCTGTCGCAGGGGCAAAGACAGCTTCTTTCCATCGCCCGCGCGGCGGTGGCAGACGCGCCCGCTATGATTTTGGACGAAGCGACTTCGTCTATCGATACGAGAACGGAAGCGCTCGTACAAGACGGTATGGATAAACTTATGCACGGCAGAACGGTTTTCGTAATCGCGCACAGACTTTCCACCGTCCGCAATGCGAACGCCATTATGGTGCTGGAGAAGGGCGAGATCATTGAGCGAGGCAACCATGACCAGCTTCTTGCTCTGAAGGGCCGTTATTA
>JBGVRC010000135.1:0-24457 GCA_045128055.1 Candidatus Scatosoma sp.
TGAAGCTCCGCGCGCTGGTCAAGCCTTCGCCCGTAGGCCCTGCAATCGTGAAGGTCGTGTGCCCTTCGCCGCCAAAGCCGATACCTGCGTAAGAAGGCGCGTTCTTTACGAAAATCGTCGTTTCTACCGCTCTTGCAAAGCGAGTGAGATGGTCGATATTCTTGGAATGCATATGCGCCGTATGTCTGTTGCCGTGTTCTGCTTTTACCGCCAAGTCGATGGCTTGGTCGATGTTGTTTACGCGGACGATGGGAAGAATGGGCATCATCAATTCGTGTTGTACGAAAGGATGTTCGAAATCCGTTTCGCAAATAATACAACGAATATCCGAGCCTACCTTCACGCCGATTTTTTCCAAAAGCACCGCTGCGTCACGACCTACGCAATCGCGGCTGACCGTCTTTTTCACGATGCCCGTCTTGGGATTTTTAACGTCCACAAGCACGATGTCCGCAAGCTTCGCCGCTTGCTCCGCGCTGATTTTATACGCGCCGTTTTTCTGCATTTCGGAAATGAGCTCGTCCGCGATATTTCTAAACGCGAAAACTTCCTTTTCCGCAATACAAGGCAAGTTGTTGTCAAACGAACAACCGTCGATGATGTCCTTGCCCGCTTTTTTGATGTCCGCGGTGTCGTCGACGATAACGGGGGGATTGCCCGCGCCTGCGCCGATTGCCTTTTTACCGCTGGAAAGCACGCTGCGTACAACCCCAGGACCGCCCGTACATACGAGCAAGCGAATGTTGGGGTGCTTGTACATGATTTGCGCCGAATCAAGCGTAGGCTTGACTACGGAAGCTACCAAAACCTTAGGTCCGCCTGCCATAGCGCTGGCGCGGTTGATAAGGTCTACGGCATAGTTCGACGTAGCGATTGCGTTGGGGTGGGGGTTGAATACAACGCCGTTGCCCGCCGCAATCATGCCTATACTGTTACAAATAACCGTTTCTGAGGGGTTGGTGGAAGGGGTGATACTGCCCACAACGCCAAACGGAGCCATTTCCGTCAACGTCAAGCCGTAATCGCCCGTTTTTGCTTGCGCTACGATGTCCGAAGTCCCAGGGGTTTTATCCGCAACGAGCATATGCTTTGCGATTTTATGGTCTACCCTACCCATTTTCGTTTCCGATACGCCGAGATTTGCCATAATAGGCGCTTCTTTACGGCAAAGGTCGCGGATGATAGCGATAACCTTTTCCCTTTCTTCCAAAGACATAGCGCGGATTGCCTTGTACCCTGCCGTAGCTGCGTCGATTGCGTCGTTCATGTCCGCATAGATACCGATGAGTTTACGACCGTTGTACTGCGTGGAATCCCAACCGCTCTTGGAAACGGTAGCTCCGCCCAAATTTTTAATAACGGCAGATACAACCTGCTCTATTTGGGCATCCGTCCAATTTATAGCCATTGTCTTTTCTCCTTGATTTTAAATGTGATACGCTGTCCGTTACAGAGAACGGAACTTTACGCCGCCCGTTTGGAAACGGGTAAAATGCGGAGATGCGAGCCAAGCTGAGCTTGGAGGCAGTCTCACGTCTTTTCCCACATTCTTAAGTTAGCATTCGACCGTATTAGTTTCTTTATCCTAATGCGGAACAAACTTCAAAAACGTGTGAATGATACACCAGCTTGGGTGCAGCGTCACGCTGCTTACTTACCGAGAGCAGCCAAAACCTTCTTCGTAATCGCTTCAACGAGTTCTGCGTTGTTGCAAGCGCAGGGTTCTTCGTCGTATTCGATGCCAGGGTGACGGCCGGGAAGGTTCATCTTCTTTCTCAAATCCATGAGCTTAGCGAGTTGATCACGGGAAATTTCGTGTACAGCGCCAAGGTCCATAGCGTGCTTACAAATAACTGCGTTGAATTCTACTTCTTCCATAACGAAGAACGCTTTGGTAAGGTTGCAACCAACCGTCAAAGCACCGTGGTTACGAAGCAAGAACGCGTCGTGATCTTGAAGATAAGGATCAAGCGAATCGGGAATTTCCATCGTGGAAGGCGTACCGTAATCACAGGTAGGTACAGCGCCGATCGTCAAAACTGCTTCGGGCAATACGTATTGGTCAAGGTCGATGTCAGCAACCGTGAAAGCGGTAGCCACAGGGGGGTGCGCGTGAACGACTGCGTTTACGTCAGGACGTTCTCTGTACACTCTCATGTGCATCTTGATTTCGGAAGAAGGATTAAGCTTACCTTCAAGCTTTTTACCGTCTTTGTCTACCTTGATAATCATATCAGGGGTCAAGGACGCCTTGGAAACGCCCGTGGGGGTGCAGTAATATTCGTTGTCGCTGATTTTTACGGAAATGTTACCGTCGTTTGCCGCAACAAAGCCTTTCTGCCAAAGTTTAAGACCTACTTCACAAATTTCCTTCTTGATTTCAAAAGGTGATTTCATAATTTTTTTCCTTTCCTTTATATTATTTTTTTATTTTGTCAAATTTTTGGTGTCGAGAGCAATCATATACTCTTCGTTGGTGGGGATTACGAACGTTTTTACCTTCGCGCCTGCCTTGGACAAGTCCGCAAGCGTACCCCTGGGCGTGTTCGCGTTCACTTCTTCGTCCATTTCAATGCCCAAGTAAGACATATCCTTGCAAACGTCCGCGCGAATCCCCTTATCGTTTTCACCGATACCCGCCGTAAATACAATGGCGTCAACGCCGTTCATTTCCGCTACGTACGAACCGATGATTTTCTTGATGTGGTGCACCAAGATTTTCAAAGCAAGCTGCGCGCGATAATTCCCTTCGTCTGCCGCAATGCAAATATCTCTGCAATCGCTGGAAATACCCGAAACGCCAAGCAAGCCCGATTCTTTATTGAGCAACTTGTCCACTTCGTCCGCCGTCAAGCCTTCCGCCTTTTGCAGGAAGGTGGGAACGGTAGGATCAAGCGCGCCGCTTCGCGTACCCATAGGCACGCCGTCTTGGGGAGTAAAGCCCATCGACGTATCTACTGCCTTGCCGTTCACCGTCGCCGTAATCGACGAACCGTTGCCAAGGTGGCAGGTGATAATTTTCGCGTTCGGGTTGCCAAGCATTTCCGCCGCTTTCGCCGCAACGTATCTATGCGACGTGCCGTGGAAGCCGTAACGGCGAACTTTATGCTTTTCGTATAATTCGTAAGGGATAGGATAGATATACGCGTAATCTTGCATATCCGAATAGTAGGAAGTGTCGAATACGCCGACGTGGGGAACGTTCGGCATTACTTCCTTGCAAGCCTTCAAACCGCTGATTGCAGGGGGGCCGTGCAAGGGGTTAAGCCCTACGATACTTTCCAAATATTCCAGCTCTTGATCCCCAAGGACGGTAGACGTCTTTAACTTTTCGCCGCCGTGGGCAAATCTATGCCCTACCGCCGCAATTTCGTCTACGCTTGCAATAACGCCCTTTTCCGCGTCCGTCAGCAAGCCCAAAACGCATTCGATTGCCGCTTTGTGGTCGGGAAAAGCCACGTTGGATTTGTAATCGGGTTGGTTGGGGCGCTTATGACTGATAATGCCGTCAATCCCGATTCTTTCGCAAAGCCCCTTTGCAAGTACGCTTTCGTTGTCCATATCGAACAACTGATACTTCAAAGACGAGCTTCCCGCGTTGACAACGAGAATTTTCATTTTTTTCTCCTTATATTATATATGTAGTTTTTTGTTTGCGTTTTAATAAATTATTTGCGGTTTGCGATAACTTCCGTTTCGAACTTTTCCACTTCGTCCCACCAGTCTTCTTTTAAACCTTGACGGCGGAGATATTCGTCCCAAACGTCGCAGAAAGGCAAATATTTCACTCTTTCGTGCATATAGAACACCTTGGTGAAGTTGCCTTCGTCTTGCAATTTCTTCATTTCCGCGTACGGTTGCAAGATTGCGCTCAAAAGCGCTTTTTGCATAGAGCGCACGCCCGTTACCCAAGCGCAAAGACGATTGATGCTTGCGTCGAAGTAGTCAAGCGCTACGATAACCTTATCGTCTGCATCATTGCGGATAATTTCCTTGGAAAGTTCTTTCAATTCATCGTCTACTACGATTACGTGGTCGCTGTCCCATCTTACGGGACGGGAAACGTGGAGCTGTACTTTGTCATAGAAAGCGAGCATCGAAGGAATTTTATCCGAAACCACTTCGGTGGGATGATAGTGACCCGTATCAAGCAAGCAGCAAATACCGCGGGTTGCCGCATAGTTTTGATAGAATTCGTTGCTGCCTACCGTATAGCTTTCTACGCCGATACCGAACACCTTGCTTTCTACCGCGGGGATTACCCATTCTTTATCGTATCCTTCCAAAACTTCGTCCAACGACTTCTTCAAACGAAGACGGGGGCCAAGTCTGTCCGCAGGAATATCCTTCGTACCGTCGGGTACCCAAAGATTGATGCAGCAAGGACTACCCATAGCCTTACCGATTTCAGCGGCAATCTTCATACAAGCCTTACCGTGGTTTACCCAGAATTTTCTTACGTTTTCATCGGGGGAAGACAAAGACAAACCGTCTTTCATCATAGGGTGAGAGAACCAAGTGGGGTTGAAGTCAACGCCCGTCAAGCCGTTTTCCTTCGCCCATTTGACCCAAGGCTCGAAATGCTTATATTCATAAGCGTCTCTATCCACTTTACCCTTGTCTTCGCCAAGGATTGCATAGCAAGCGTGTACGTTGACGCGCTTTTTACCGGGCATCAATTTAAACGCTCTCGTCAAGTCCGCAAACAATTCTTCCGTGTTTCTCGCTCTGCCGGGATAGTTACCCGTCGTTTGAATACCGCCCGAAAGAGAATCGCTGCCGTCAAAACCGATAACGTCGTCCCCTTGCCAGCAATGTACGCTTACGGAAAGCTTGGAAAGTCTTTCCATTGCCGCTTCCGTATCCACGCCGTATTGTGCGTAGATTTTTTTCGCTTCTTCATATCTAGACATAAATCGTCTCCTTAAAATATATAATTTTTATTTTTCTTTTTTGTTTTTCTTATTCTTCCGCAATATCAAAGGAAGCTTTTACAATTTGTCTGCCTTCCGCAACGTCTGCAATATCGCCGCCGCCAACCATTTGCATCATCAAGTTCCCGATTGCCGTACCTTCCGTCGGCCCCGTGATAATTCTCTTGCCCGTATACTTTTTGGTCAAAGCGTTTAAGAACTTGTTTTGACTGCCGCCGCCGATGATGTTCAGCGTTTCGTACTTTTCGCCCGTCACTTCTTCCAAAGCCTTCAAGGACAAATCGTAATACTTCGCCAAGTTATTATAGATGACGTACGCCATTTCCCCGATAGGCAATTCCTTGCCCACAGCCGCGTTGATTTCCGCCGTCATATTCTTGGGCGCAAGGAAACGTTGGTCGTTGACGTTGATTTCGTAATCCACGGGATTTTCTTTCGCCATCGCCGCAAGCTCGCCAAAGCTGTACTTGTCCCCCGTTTCGTGACGAACCTGTTGGATCATCCAAAGCCCCATAATATTGATTTGCAAACGGAACTGTTCGTGGACGCTGCCTTCGTTGGAATAGCCCGCGTCCAAAGCGCTTTTGGAAGTGTGCGCCTTGTTTTGTTCAACGCCCAAAAGCGACCAAGTGCCGCTGGATATGTAAGGGGTTTGCCCTTCAAGCGGAGCCGCCAGCACCGCGCTTGCCGTGTCGTGGGTAGCGGGAAGAATAACCTTCGCCTTATACCCTACGATTTCCGCGATTTCGTCGCTAAATTCTCCCACAACCGTACCCGGTTGCGCAAGCTCGCCGAAAATTTCCTTTTTAAAGCCGAGCTTTTCAATAATTTCTTCGTCCCAAGTATGGGTAAGAGCGTTTACCATACCCGTCGTCGTCGCGTTGCAGTATTCCTGCTTCTTTACGCCCGTCAAACGGAAATGGAAATAATCGGGAAGCATCAACATAGATTTCGCTTTCGCCATACGCCCCGTGTTTTTATCGTCAAGGAGCTGATAAATACTGTTAAACGAAGCAAACGCGATACCCGTCTTTTCAAAAAGCTTTTCAAAGGGGAATACTTCGTGCACCGCGGGAATGGTCGCTTCCGTTCTCGAATCGCGATAACAATACGTACCGCCGATGGCTTGGTCGTTTTCGTCCAACAACGCGTAGTCAACCCCCCACGTATCAATACCAACCGAATAAGGGATTTTGCCCAGTTCTTTCGCCTTCTTCAAACCGTTGAGAATTTCGCCAAACAATCTTTCGTGCGTCCACATCAAGTGCTCTTTCCCGTCAAACGCCGTCAACGTTTCAGGTCCGTTTTGGAAACGGTAGATTTCTTCCGTTATCATCTTTCCGTTTTCAAGATGCGCAACGATGTGACGTCCCGAAGACGCGCCGATGTCAATCGCCAAATAATATCTCATAACCTTCTCCTTGTTTTTCCTTTCCGTCGGCAAAGTTTTGGGAGTTTTTCCCATTTTACCGCTCGTTTTTGCTCGTTTCTACAAAAATGCGCACTCCGAGCTTCTTGCGCCTGAATACATTATATCATATATTTTTTTTCTTGTCTATATATGTTCGAAATATTGACAAAAAAAATTTTTTATGGTACAATATGAACATAAACGCGCAAAAACGCGCAAGAATTGCTTTTATTTTCGAAAAAAGCGTCGAAAAAGGAGAAATTTATGGCTTTAACCGAGCGTCAAAACGAAATTTTGAAAAGATTAAAGGAAAACAAGACGGCTGTGGTGTCCGTTTTGGCAAAGGAATTATACGTCAGCGAAGCCACCATTCGCCGCGACCTTGCGGAGATGAAAAGTATGGGGCTTATCGAACGCAGCCACGGCGGCGCTCTGCTTCCCGACAACGCAGAAGAAATCTCCATTTTTTTCCGAATGGAAAAAAACGCGAGCGAAAAGGAGCGCGCGGCAACCAAAGCCCTGCCGCATATCCCCCCTTTCAAGTCGGTTTTTATCGACAGTTCTTCGACGGCTTTGGCTCTTGCCGAACGCATTGATTTGAACTATAAAACGGTGGTGACGAACAACCTGCAAACGGCGATTCAGCTTTCTAAAAAGCCGAATATCAACCTGATTTTGCTGGGGGGAAACGTGCATTTTAACACCAACTCCGCAACGGGTAGCTGGACGGCGCGACAGCTTAGCGATTTTGCCTTTGATTTGATGATTTCGTCCTGCGCGGCGGTGATCGGCAACGAAGTTTTCGAACGCTCGTTAGAGCAAAAAGAAATCAAACGCGCCGCGTTCAAGCGCTGTCAAAAGCGTATTTTGCTTATCGACCACACCAAATTTACAGCGGCGGGAACCTATCGCGTCGGCGCTTTGTCCGATTACGATTTAATCGTCTTGGATTCGACTCCCCCCTACGATTTAGAAGTAGGAAATGCGAAATTAGTCCACTAAAATAGACGAATTTCCCGCCATTTTCTTGATAAAATACACTTGCTTTTTGCATTTTCGTGTGCTATAATAGCGCAAAGGAGTGAACTATGATTCAAGATTTGCACGCGCATACTTACTATTCGTTCTGCTCGAAAGATAGACCCGAAACGGTCATCGAAACGGCTATCGCAGGCGGAATCCAACAGCTTGGCATTTGCGACCATAACTATGGCGTCGCTTGCGCGCGCACGGAATTTTGTTGGAACAAGGGCTATCGCCCCGACGCCGATTACGAAGGCACGCTCGTTCGGTATTACGACCATATGAAACTGCTCCGCGATAAATACGCAAAGAAAATCAAAATCCTTTGCGGGATTGAAGTATGCACCCTTAACAACGGCAAGGACAGCTACGCTTTACCCGACAAAGCTGATATTTCCTTCTTTGATTTTTGTTTGGTGGAAAACTTGGACGATCCGCGCTCGATCACCAAAGGCGATTTGTTCGCTTTTGCCCGCCGTTGCGGTTGCCCCGTCGGCGTAGCGCATACCGATATGTTTGCGTTTATACAAGCGCAAAACGAAGACCCCCGCCGCTATTTTAAAAAGATGGCGGAGCACGGAATTTTTTGGGAACTGAACGTCAATTACGACAGCCTGCACTCTTTTAAAACGCACGATTACGTAACGGAGTTTTTCAAAAATAAAACCCAACAGGAAATCGTAAAGCAATCGGGAGTACGCGTATCCGTCGGCTTTGACGGACACGTAGCCAAGGAATACAAAGCGGCGCGCGTACAAAACGCTTGCAAGCTTTTGCAAGGTATGGGCATTCGCTTGGCATTCCAAATTTAAAACTATTTTACAGCCAAAAACGACGAGCATTAGCGTGTTATCTTTGCGGAAAACACGCAGCGATATAAATTCCTTGCGTGATTTGCGATATTCCCTTTCAAGAGCGATATTTGCTTTCTGCAAGCGATATGTTTTAACATACTCGCCAAAGGCGAATATGCTAAAACGTGGGATTTATAGCCTATCGCATTAGCGCAAAGCGAAAATATATCGAGCGAGCAAAGCGAGCATATCGCGTTTGCTTACAAACATATCGCAAAACAAAAAAGAACAAAAAGAGAGAACCTTTCGGCTATAAACCGATTTGTTCTCTCTTTTTATTTGTAAATATATGGGTGTTTTAGTTTTACAGCCCTAAAATTTGCTTCTTTTTCGCGTCAAATTCTTCTTGGGTAATTATTCCCTTGTCCAACAATTCTTTTAAATCGAAAAGTTGCTGAAATTCGTTTTCTTTTCTTTGTTCTACACTCGCTAACACAGTCGTTTTTTCTTCACAGACCATCTCGCCCGCATCCACCTGCGCTTCACACGTTTGATCGTCCTTTTCGTCTTTATAGGGATTATATATCCAAGCCATAAAAAACGCGCAGGCAACAACCACCAAAGCCGTCCAAACAACTTCAAAGAATACATACCAAACGCAATCGCCGCGCGATACAAAATCCGCCCTAACCAAAACACTCGACGTCACGTTGGATATTTGACTAAGAACATACGCCGCCAACAATAGCCACCCAAATAATTTCTTATTTTTCACGGTTATTCCCCATTTGGAAAGAGCGCAAATCCCCAGAAACGCAAAAACGATTCCACCCAAGCCCGTCGCGCTAAATTCTATAAAGAAGAGCGGAAAACGAAAAGCCCCTACGCCCGCATGCGTAACGACCATTACTATAACGGAAACGATTAAAAGTTTTCCCGTTTTTCGCATCAATAAAACAATAGCGAAAAATACATAAGAAAGAATAGGAAATACCGATAAAGCGTACCTAAAATACGTTATCATTACCGAATAATAGTAAGCGTCGTGGCGTTCAAACCTATCGTATAATCGGATTTCCCTTATAATATCAGGCAACCAACGAAAATAACCTATCAAAAGATAAGTGCTAATAATCAAAAAGAAAATCGCCGCTACTGGAAATTTTATTCGTCGTTTATCGTTTCCGCTCATATACACTCCCCATATTTATCAATATTTCAACGCGTACCTGGCAAGATGATCTTGTAGCCAGTCTTACGTCTTTTCACCGTTCTTTAAGCTTGTTTTCGACTGTATACACGTTACATTTCACCCATATGCATTAAAATTTCAACGCATACCTGGTATGGACGTTTTTATTTCAACGCGTACCTGGTATAAGCATTTTACGCCGACTTTATAATCCCCCATTGCGTATATTCGCTCACGGAAGTCATATTCGTATACTTATGCGTAACCGTCAATTTATTGCCGTCAATGGCAAACTCCGCCCACGAACACATATACGATTGTTGCGCCTTATGATACAAGCTACTGCTCATATTCGAATTCGGAGAACGGGTTTGCTTGCCCGCAGGTCCGCTCATTTCATAAATAACGCCGCTCGGATCTGTTACGTATTCCACGCCGCCAGCCGTTTCCCAAGCCGTCGGCAACGGGCTACCCGTTCCGCTGATGGGATGGGTATGCGAAACTACGTGGTCGTGCCCTTGCAGCACAACGTCAACGCCATACTCCGCAAAAATCGATTGCAGTTGCCCGCGAAGAGAAAGGCTGATTTGGTTTCTCGACGGGTCAGAACCGTAAGTCCCCGCCGAATACATAGGATTATGCATAGCCACAAACGTCCAAGTCGCCGTGTTGTTTTCCAGCTCGCCAATCAACCAATCGTACTGGTCGTCAGTCAACGCATTTCCCGTCAATCTATTCGTGTTCAGCATAATAAACTTCGTGTTGCCGTAGGTAAAGCTGTAATAATAGCCAAGCTTGGTGTCCTGCTCCGTAATTTTTTGATTGAAATGCTTAAACGTTTCGTCCGAACCGTTTTTATAGGTCGTTTCGTGGTTGCCCGAAATCGCCATCACGGGAATTTTCGACAAATACGCAAAGTTAGTATTCAGCATATTTTTCCATTCGGGCTCTAACTTCGAATCTTCCACGACGTCCCCCGTATGCACGACGAAGTCGCTCTTGCCTACAAGATTTTTCAAAACGCCGCCAAAGAAATCCCCCACGTTTTCCGACGACTGAGAATCGCTCACATGCGCGAAAGTAAAGCTTTCCGCCTTCAAATTCTTGGTTTGTATAGTCACGGGCTCCGTCCCTACATCCACGTATTTATCGTACGCCCTATACGTGTACGTCGTCGAATCTTCCAAAGGAATTTCCGCCTTGACGATGTAATAAGTCATACCCTTGCTTTGCGTTTCATAACTCGAAGCCTTTTGCACATGCGCTACGTACTCTACGCAGTCCGTAAGGTTTTCCCCTTTCGCCACCTGAATGACGGGGCGCAAGGGCTCGTTTTGCGTGTTATAGGTAAACCCGTACGTAGCCGTCTGCGTATCGTACAAGGACATCGTCAACGAAGTCGGCATATAAAATGCTTTTTCTTCGTCCGTATATTTCCGCAAAGGGGTGCCGTAGCTGAACGTTTCTTCCCCTACAAGTCCACAAATGCAAGATTTATAATACACCGCGCTCGTTTCCAAAGTTGCTTCGCTCTTGAGATATTTCGCATCCGCCACTTCGTTTATGCAATTATGGTCGCCGGGTTTTTCCGATTCAAAGAAGGAATAACTCTTTTTCCCGCAATAAATGCACGAATAAAAATATTGCGCGTTGTTTTGGCAATCTGCCGCCGTCTTTAAATATTCGTCCGTTTCCGTCTTCGCGCTGTAATCGTGGACAAGCTTTTTCCCGACGGGAAATGCCTTATCCCCCTTTTCACCGCATTCGCAGCTATAATAATACCGCGCCGCGTCCTGACAGCTCGCCGCCGATTTTAAATACTGTTCTTCTTCCACCTTGCACGAAAAATCGTGTTTGTGCCCGCCACCGCCGCAAGCCGCTCCAAATACGGACGCGCAAGCCAGCAACAACGCCAATACGCGAGATTTTTTCATTTTTTACCCCCCACGCTATATTTTATATTAGCATTATATCATAAAAAGGGGCGCCCTGCAAGTGGAATATTGCTGTAAAATATAGCGATATTGCTTTTCAGCGCAAAAATTTTTCTTTTATAAAAGAAAAAAGGGGTTGTCCCCCTTATCTTTTCTCGTTAAGTTTTTTATTCAAGTTTTTGCTCGTTGCGCGTACGATACAATACACCGTCAACCAAATTGATAAATACCCAACGACGAATATGGCTGTAAAGACGGCAATCACTTCCCACGCAAAAGGAAGCCAACTATTCACCAAATAACACGCTACGTACGCAAGATATAAGGTTAAAAAATGTATTCCTATTCCTTTCGCCACCGACCAGTCGTCCATTTGATTAAAAATGCTCGCCCCCGCTTGGATAAAAGCCAAAAGGTAAGCAGATAGTATCGCGACAAAGCTTTCCGCGCCGCTTAAAATTACTTCCGCGCCCGAAAGCTGCACACACCAAAACACAATCCCTACGACAATCGGGCCAAAGCCGCCGAATAGCAAGCCCCTATGCAAAAATGCTTTCACGTGTTTATTCATAAGCCAAATCTCCTTTTGATATTTTTCACTTCCCGACGGGACACGTAATCAAACCGCCCGTTTTTTAAGACAACCTTCAATGCGCCGCCAAAGGATACGGCAAATTTCTCCACTTGATTTACGTTGATAATACAGCCTTGATTGATTTTAATAAAACTGTCGTCCACAAGCTCTTCCACCTGCTTCACCCGCAATTTTACAGCGTATTCCCTATCTCCAATTACGGCAAAAACCTTGCTTTCTTTGGTGAAAAAGCAGGCTACGTCCGCAAGCGGTAAGGGCAAAATTTCTTCTTCTATATACCCGTAAAGCATTTCTTCCTTTTCGTCATAATCGCGACAAAGCGCTTCTATTTTCTCCACCGTAGGCGTCACCTTATCGCAAACGACGGTGACGGACGGCTCTTTTTCCTTATCTAACGTTAAAAAGAACTTCATTTTTTACTCCTACAAGTCTATCGCTTGTTTTACTAACTATACTATACCACAAAACGCGGATTTTGCAACCCCTTTTTTACATTCGGTTGAAAAATCGTGATATTCGTGCAACAAATCCACAAACACGCCCCAATCAACGCGCCTTGCGCTTTCCCACAAAAGTTACCACAAGCCTTTCAAATAAAGCCTTATGGTAATATAAAAACCGCCGAAAGACATTCACTCCTTCGACGGCTTTTGTTATTTGCTATGCATTTTACTATTCAGCTCGTTAGAGATGCTTAATTCCCAATCCGCCACGAATTTCTTTCATATACGCTAAATCGTTTTCTTTCACGTCGTTCATTTTCTTCAACTGCCCAATGGCTTTGGGACGAGCAAATAACACCTGCACCCAACGGACAATGTGAAAAATCGGCAATAACCAAACGACTTTTTCAAGACAGAAAACAAGGACTTCATTTGTTCGGTTGACAAGAAAATCTTTTTCCAAACAGACTTTCTTTTCGCCCTTTTATCATCTGCCCGACCAGAGCGCGCCGCTTATAAAAATCTATCATCGCCTATTCTCTCATTTTGATATAACAATTTATAGCTTATTCGTAAGGCACCAACGGTAATTCATTTTCAACGTCTTGCGCGGATTGACGCACGACTACTTCACATTTTAAAACGGTAGAACCAATCTGCACCGTTACGTAAGCAACCCCTGCTTGTCTTGCGGTAATTTTACCGTTTTTATCAATCGTCAAAACATTCTCGTTATTCACGTTCCAAACGGCAACATAGTTTTTTGCACCCGACAACGTAAGCTGGTAAACGCTGTTTTCCCCAAGAACAACTTCTCGTTCCAACGTCTTTTCTTCATTTGCAAGCGCAGTATCCACATATGTATAGAGCACGGATTCGGTATATCCATCTTGTATAGCGTAAGCAGCGACTTGCGCAATGGAACGTTCTACTTCGTCCGAATAATAGTATACGCCGTCCAAATATACATAACTGCGAGCAACGATTTCCGTACCATAATGTTCAGCAGGAATATCCGTCAATACAGCGTTGAAGTATTCATACCCTTCTTCGTAAGCAGATGGATCGTTTTCTTTTACGATTTCCGTCGCCCACTGCGTTTGAACAATATTCTCAACCATTGCCGTTTCTACCGTCAATTCTTCTTCGCCTAAAACAGCGCGCGGAATAATCAACGTACCAAACGTTGCGCCCATTTCTTCCATTCCGTCCGACACCTTCGATTGAAAACGAAGCCCGGCAGGTGTAGAAAGTCTTACGCTACCGCCTAAAATGGTAGGCTCTTCTATAATAGTAAACGTATCGTTTATTGTTTGACCACCGATGGTTACGGCACAAGTCGCCACGCCGCCTTTCGTATTATTTTGATATTCAACTTCGGGTTTATCGTATTCCCAATTCCCGCTATACTCCAAGGAGGCAGGCTCTAACGCTACGCCGTTATATACTTCGACCAAATTCTCTTCAAGAGATAACGTTGCCGTTGCCGAATGCGTATCGTGATATTTACAAGCTTGCGTAATAACGTTATTATTGAGCGTATACGTATAACAATGCAATTCGTCTGCGGCAGACAAACTGCCCATAAGAATTTTCATCGTTGTATCTTGCGCCGCAAGTTTATTTTTATAGGTATTATAAGCCGTTTCGTTTGCAAATACAAGTTGCGTATTTTCCACGTCACTAGAATATCTCGAACGAGCATAAATACTTTTATCCGAATCATTATAACTAAAATCAATGCTCGCGTTGCCAATCGTTAAGCAAATTTCTCCATTGACATAGTAGCTCGTCGAAAAAGAAAGTCCGCTTGTATCGTTATAACATCCCCCATACACACGACGAGTAATGGTACCGCCCATAACACGCAAATCCACGTCGCCCGTCATAGACGCTCTTTCATTGCCACCGAATACCTGTTCAAACGTACCGCCTGTGATAACCGCCTTTGCGCCGCTTTTCGCATCCACGTTTCTATTCCCTGCGTAAACGCTCATGCCCTTACCGCCCGTTACGTTCAGGTTCGAACCGTTCGCAATGCTCGCGTTGGCATTATTAGAACCGCCGAATAAATAAACGACTTTTGCGTTATCGCCAAAGATTACGTTCGTACTCCCCTTAATAGTATCTCCGTTGCCGCCGCCGAACACGAAACAGTCGAGCGCGTGATTGGTCTCGTCAACGTCCGCATTGACCGTTCCGCCTACGTAAAGATTTGTGTCGCCTAATACCGTACCGCCTTGGCTACCGCCAAAAATGCTTTTATAAGTACCCGAAAGCACGGTCAAATCGGTCGAAGCAACCGTCGTCCCTGCCATACCGCCGCCGTGCAATTCAAGCGTAGGCGAGCCCGTCCATACAACGTTTTCGCCGATGATTACACTATTCCCGTTGGCATATACGTTCGTTGCGCTATTTACAAGCAAATTGATATCGTAAAAGTTTACGCTGTCATTGATAACGATATTGTTCGAATAAGTCATTTCCAACGTACCGCCCGTAATCGATACCGATTTATTGTGATTATTCCAAGTATCTATCGTTACCGTATCCTGAAGAACGATCACGCCGCCGTCAACAACTTTCTCAAAAGCTTTGTCAAGCGTTTGGAAGGGAGCGTCCGCCGTGCCGATATTCGTATCCAAGCCGTTTTCGGAAACGTAAACATCTTGTCCATTTCCTTCCGCGTGGACAACCGTAGTTATTTTGTCAACAGCAAAGAACGTTAACGCCATTGCGCATACCGATAATATACCAATAATTTTTCTCTTCATAATTACTCCTTATCAACCGTTATTTTGCGCGAACCAATCGCTGTTCCAGCCGCCTAAATCATCCGCGGCGTCATTTTTTGAATTCGTAATAACGTCCTTCTTTTCAAAAAATATAACCTGAATAACAATCTTTTCGTATTCTTGCATTTTCTTCTCCAATTTTAATAAACTTCCGTATCTTTTGCGAATACAATCAAAGGCGCAGTTGCCCACGGATGGAATAAGCTTGTATTCCATTTCTGATTTTTACCCCACGATTCAAAGGTAGTTGTTGCTCCTTCTTGTATCATGTTTAACCATGCGCCTTCATCCGTTGCAAGCTGCTCTGCCTTTTCTCGTTCTCTATGCTTTATGAGCGCCGCCAACGTGAAATACGCCATATAAACGCCCATGCTTGTCAACTTTTTTTGATATATATGGTCTATTAGGTTTTGTTTATTACTTTCGCGTATTCCAATATCAAATAATAGCGGTAAAGCGTTAGAATGAACCGCCGAATGCGTCTTCTCCACTGAATCACAGTACAATCCCGTTGCCTTATTATAAAACGCATTGATAAATGATTTTTCAACTTTATCTATCGCCAAATTTACCGTTTCACCTAAAATTTTGCAGATATCTTGGTAGGCTTTCAAGAATCCTATCCAAAAAGCGTTGAGTACGTTATGTTTTCCTTCCCCAATCGGTTTCGTCAAAGGGAAATTATAACCGTCGCGTAAGTTATCAGGCCAATCTACTAAATTCCATTTCTCTTTAACGCCTTCTATAAGTCCATCGTCTTGCGAATATTGCATAAAATATTCGTAAATACCCGTTATATACGGCAATGTAAAACGTAAAAATTCTTCATCTTTATCCCGTTTATATATCCATAATACAAGCGCAGGCAACAGCAACGAATAATCGGCAATTTCCTGCATAAACGAAGAGGTGGAAACCGCCATAATTCCTTTACAAATAAATGCGGAATTGCAAAAATCCGCAATGGCTTTTTTAATAAGGGCTGTATCTCCCGTCAAAACACACTGCGCTCTACCCGAAATACATACGTCGCCAAGATATTGTCCTTTTTCTCTCGTCGGACAATCCACAAATACTTCCTGCGTTCCGTATTTTATCGTATTTTCACACAAGTTTAAGACGGCTTTTAATTTCTCATTCTTTGTTTCATAATCAGCTTTCTTTTCAAAAGGATAATGCCTTACCTGCATACCGATATCCGTTACGCTAACGCCGTCGGGAATTTGTATTTCACAATAGCGGAACGCTTTATAATCAAATTGTTCTAAACAATCTTCCCCGCCCGACAATATCCATTCTTCTTCATATCGGCAATTACACCGCATATCAAAGCGTACGCTCCCATCGGGGTTTAATTCTTCCCCAAAGCGCAACAAAATTTTATCGCCTTTTTTGCCGTTTGCTTTTGCCGTAAGCCCCCCCACCATTTCTTGTCCGAAATCCACAAACCATACGTTTTCTTTCCGTTCGGTATGGATAGGCTCTCTTAAATACACGCAAAGCGGTTGTATCGGGGATTTTTTCAAAATATAATCCGCGGCTTTGTAGGTGCTTGCAGGTTCCCATTGACTATCGTCATAATTTTCCGTTTCAAAGCCCACTTCTTTAGCGCCCGAATCATATCTCTCCGCAAAAGCCGTTTCATAGCCGATTTTACCGCAGGAAGAATATCCCGTATGCGTTGCCGTCAACCAGCTTCCATCGCTTACCAAAACAACCTTACCGTCTATAACCAACTCACACCAAAGCATAGACCGCAAATCCCCAGACACCCATACTCGGTTGATAAGTCCTTGATAATAAGTATGTACCGCAAAGGTATTTATTCCCGCTTTCAAACAAGAAGTTACGTCCACTTCCATAAAATAATAATGATTGGGATAAGACGGGGGCGGGCCTTGCGTAACGTAAACGCCGTTAATATACAGCTTAAAATAATCGTCGGCTGTAATTTTTAAAACAGCTTTTTGCACTTTACGCAAATACACTTTTTTACGGAATAAAGTATGCCGATTGCATAAACTTTCCGTATGTTTTTCTATTTGATTAGACACTAATTCCTTGTGGAATACGTCTATCGGTTTTAAGTTTTCAAACTCTTTATGACAAATAAATTCCCCTTGCATCTACCACCTGCTTACATTACAGTAATTAGTCTAACAACGTTTTCAAAATCACCTGCGCATATACACGCGCTATAAAATCGTTTGGATGATTGATATTGTTACCCGTCATATCCCGATAACGTTTCCCTGCCCCTAAAATATCCCAATGCATCTGCGTCATATCTGCGACAGAAACAAAAGAATATTCTTTTTCAAGCTCGTACAGTTTTTCGGCAAATAACGGCTGATTTTTAAGCCAGTCCGTTTCCACGTTTGGAAGCATAGGCGCAACCAAAACCACTTCGCCGTCAGGATTAAATTTCTTAAAACGGCATACCATGTCCGCAATCATTTCCTTATAATTATCAAGCGGTGTCCCTCTATCATTCATGCCGTACGCCAAAACCATCAGGTCGGCACTTTCCGCCAAAACCCGTTCGTTGAACGCATCCAAACCGTTGACGGTAGCCCAACCGCCAACCGCTACGTTTCTCACGCTCACCGTTGCCCCATAAATATTGTGCAGTTTCTTTTCAATCATTACAGGAAACGAATCGGCATACGGGGGAACGTTACCGCCCAAAGCCGTACCGCTAGAATTGCAACCCGTCGTAATGCTGTCCCCGTAAAAAACAACGTTCAAATTCTTATCCGCTGATAATTTTTTGCGCGTATTTGAAAATCGGGTCGCTTTGCCCTGCGGAACTTTACCAGCCCACTTATCATCGTGCGTATAGGAAATTGCAAACTGCTTTTTGGTATACGTATCTGTTTCGCCATAGGTCATATATTCCCTGCCTGCTACATAGTCAGGACAACGGGATTTTTCCACAACAATTTCGTATTGACCAGGCTTGTCTGAATAAATATCTTCAAAATCTGCATACGGCATACTTCCGCTTTGCAAACGTTTAATTACTTTTCCTTCTAAAACAAAATCTACGCCTTCTATATATTCATTTTGCAACCCGTAATCATACACGCCGAGTATCTTTTTAGGCGTATAAAGCAACTCACACGCCCCCGTTTTACCCATAAACATAGCAGTTTCATAATAAACGGTATCCCCTTCCCAAATGGGCAATACGTATGTATCCAAGTCGTATTTTTTCATATTTTAATCCTCAACTTCAATTCTATCGATACCGAACGGTGCTAAATTATATTCTTTGATAAAATCTTTCGGCTCGCCGTTTTGCCACTGTTTGAAAAAGGTGAACATATACGGACAAGCCCCCCAATCTTCTTGCATACCTTTACAATGGTGCGGTCCGTACATATTCCGCATAGTGGATTTTATAAGAATTTCTATACTGTTTTCCCCTTGTTTCAAGTTGGAAATTCTCACTTTTTCGCTCAATGCCATAACGCCTTGTTTCACATCGTTTACATAGACTTCCGCCGTGGCAAAATTACCATTCAACCGAATTATTTTTTCCTGCTCATCATTGACGAAAATACTTCCCTTTAAAATCATTACACCGTTAAAAAACGGAAAGCCTTGCTTTTGTATATGGTTTATACGGTTAGGCAAAATAAATTCCGTCAATTCAAAATCTTTGTTTACGCAAAAATCGCCTTGTAAAAATATCGGTTCTATCACCGTATCGTAGGACATCATATTGACCAGCGATTCCGTAACATTGTCCCCGTAAATCGCATAATGCACGTTGGGATTTTCGTAAAAATCAAGCACAAATACGATTTCATTTTGCCCGATTTTACAATACTTCCCGATATTCGCTGTATAGAAATACGGATCATAATCGCTCGAAAGCACTTTTACTTCTTTACCGTTGACGTAAATCGTAACAACACGATTATTTTGTGCCAACAAGGACAACTTGTCGGGGATTACCCTTGCAACAAATTCATACTTCAAATATAGCTTACCATGATACTTTGCGCGAATGAGTTCGTCCAAAACTTGTTCAGTGTGCTTTTTCTCCGAATATTCAGCTCCGTTAAAACTCACCTTTACAAAATCAAGCAATAAATTATTATCCCCGACGGCGGTTACTGAAAAGCTTTCTGTTATGTCTGTGCGGAGAATTTTTTTCGTTAAACTCGTACCTGCCCCTATCCTTTCTCGTTTTAGCAGCATGGATTGCTTGGGCTGTAACGATAAATTCTCGACACAATTCACAAAATTTTTGTTCTCAAAATCAACGGAAACCCAACCGTCAGGGATTTGACAAACAACCGCTTTTTCGTCCGTATTCAATAAGAAAATAAATTCACCCAGTTCACCGATACAATGCCTTTGGAAGAGTTTCCCATCACCCTTTACCATCGGCGCATTTACTGAAAGAATCTCATCATAAGAAACGGTAGATTGTATCGCCTGTGCAATCTTTTCACCTTGCGTATATTCGGGATATTCCCCTAGCACGCACAGCTTACCGCCTGCCGTGACAAATTCATTCAAAAGTTTTTGCGTACTCGCGTTAATACTTTTACGGTTGGGTAAAATTACATAATCGTACGTCTTTCTTCCAACAACAAATGCGTTACCAAGTACATTTCCGCTTTCCTGCAATAAGGCTTCATCTGCATAGTGAAAAGCAATGCCTTGCTCGGCTAAATTCTTTGACAATACGTAAAATTGTTCTTCCGTTTCAAAAACGCTGTTCTTGTCTTGTTTTCTATCGTAAGTTAAATAACAATCCTGCATCGGGTGAACAAGCAACACGTTTACCTGTCTTTGCGTATTTGCAAAAATATAACCGAGTTTAGTAAAATAGTCGTTGAAAATTGCAAAATCGTTCCACCAAGTTGCGTGGGATGAAAAAGTTTGCGGATGATCTTTATAGCCCATACCCTGCAAGGAATAATTCATCAAATGGACAATCAAGTAATTGACACCCTGCGCGTATTGATGTTCAGCAATGTATTTTAGCGTTCTAAAATTTGCGTCGTAGCCCGTGCAAGCGAAGCTTTCGCTCATCACTTGCTTGATACCAAATTGCGCCGCAACGCTTTCCACTTGCACTTCGTCCATAACGCCGTCCATCGCTTGGCATAAATGGTCGATCCCTGCAACGTGACTGTACCGATAGCTGGGCATCGCCCCTGCACTACCCCACATTTGCGAAAACAAATGCGGTTCTTCCACGGTATGCCCCGTCAACTGACAATTGTGAGCCGTACACCAATCGTACAATCGTTTGTAATAATTTTGCGTATACAAACGGTTCATCGTCTGATAGTATTTCACACGAAACGCATAATCGTTTTCTTCCGCATGAAACAAGTGCATCAAGCCATCTTTAACGTTCTCTATTTCTTTTTCTAAAACGGAAGTATATGGCGTAGCGTAACGGTAATATTGCGGTTCATCGGTAAAGAAACCGCGAATGGTTTTCCCAAACTCTTCGGCAAAACGCTTATAATACGCTTCGTAAGTTTTGTCAATGAAGAGACTTACCACATCGGGGTTAAGTATATCCACGTTACACGGCGAACGGCGTTTGTAGATGGTATGGTAACAATCGGCTTCCGTTGCCTTTTCTACCCTTTGATACTCCCCTTCTTTTTGAACATACACCGCAAAAGCCGTGTTGTCGAAATCCGCACGCACTACGTATTCTAAATATTCCGCACGATTACTTTCATTGTTTAACAGAATACCCCCGACAAATCCACTTGGATAACCGAATTCGTCGTAAATCCAAATACACATATCCAATTTTTTGGCTTCGTCAATACACGCCTTTACACAAGAAAACCATTCCTCGCCCAAATATTCCGTCTTTAAGCCTGCCCTTGCGTGAATGACGAAACCGCCAAACCCAATTTCTTTCATTTGACGAATTTGACGTTTGCATTCATCTGGCTCTATTTTATTATTCCAGCTCCAAAACGGAACAGGCGCGTATTCCTTTAAAGAAATATTCTCCAATGCGCCAAAAAAGGATTTACACATATCCATTATTCAGGTTTTTTATCAAAATCCAAAGTTAAATCGTAATCGCCAAGCTTGTTTACCTTAAAGCCGTTCTTCTTATATTCTTCGTAATCAAACGCTTCGAGTTCGTCAATCGCGAGCTTGTGGAATTCATAGAAGTTATGCCACCATTCCCAGCCCGAACCAAGCTCATTGCCAAGGTATGCGTCTGCGATATCGCAAGCCGCTTGCGGTGCTACGTAGAACGCGCCCATCGCAAGTACGTTTACACCGTTGCCCGTGATTGCTCTCGTTGCCGCAGGCAAACTTTCTACTACGCCTGCGTGTACGTGGGGACATTTGCTCGCTGCAATGTGAATACCCATACCCGTACCGCAGAACAATAATGCTCTTTCATAGTTTCCTTCGGAAATTTCTGCGCCAACACGCAAACCTACACGATGGAACATCAAATCCGTATCGTTAGGATCGCTGTCCTTTTTAACGCCCAAATCAAGGATTTTCCAGCCCTTCTTTTCAAGGTGTTCCACCACCACTTCCTTTAAAGGAAACCCTGCAAAATCCGCGCCTACTACCAAATACTTATCTTTTATTGTTTTCATCTCTTTATCCCTTTATATTTATTTTTATTCCATCGCTTTCATAAGCTGCAAAAATCATTTTCACTACCTTGCTCGCCTCGTCTCCGTTTATGGAAAAACGTTTTCCACTTCTAATGCAATTATAAAAATCCGCAATCAATTTTTCATGGCCGTTACCGTAACAACATTTCCCTAAAACAAATCGCATATCTTCTTCTGTGACCATCTTGCCGTTGATATACAATTTATCCGGATACGCCACTATGTTTTCACCGTTTGAAAGCGTCAATCGAATCTCCGTAGGCATATCCGCACAACCTGTATTGGTCGCAAAAAAGGTAAATCTTGTATCCCCTTCGCAAAGCAACATTGCCGTATCTTCCACGTCAATAACTCCTTTTAAAGAGAAGTTTTCTACTCTGCCTAAAATGCTGTTCGGCATACCGCAAAACCATTGCATTAAATCAAATGTATGCAGCGCTTGATTGATGAGTACGCCGCCGCCTTCGGTTGATTTTTTGCCACGCCATTTGGCTTGGGCGTAATAAGTTTTTCCTCTGCACCAAATCAATTCGCCGTGCGCGGAAATAATTTTTTTATCGTTTAAATACTCTTTCAAATACGCATTAACGTTGTTGTACCGATTTTGATGACATATCCCCAGGCAACCTTTCGAACGCTTTTCCGCCGCCAAAATCAAAGGAATATCATCTGCCTTAATACACATCGGCTTTTCGCACAACACGTGGATATTTTTCTCAAGCGCAGCTAAAATCATTTCCGTATGCAAATTATGCGGAGTGCAAATGTGAACGACGTCTAATCTTTCTTGCGCCAGCATTTCCTTATAATCGGTATAACCATTTATTTTAGAATATGTAGATAAAACGGTCTTATCTATATCGCAAACTGCAACGATATTTTCGCCCATTGCCGTCAATACGCTTTGATGGACCTTCCCTATAATGCCAAGCCCAATGATTCCTACACGCATAACGACCCCTTTATTCGCTTTTTTTGCTCCCATACGTATCGGACAAATCCGCAACCGTTTCGACAACGTTTTCTTTCTTACGGCTTGTCGCGCGACGCTTATTCAGCTCGCTTAAATACAATTCATCATCAATAGGCAATTCTACCGCCTTTCCCAGCCATTGAGAAAGAAGCATAGCGTCCATTAGTTCTACGCCAAGCAAGCCTTCTTGCCCCTTGACAAACAATTCTTCTTTCCCCAAAAGCGCGTTCGTAAAATTACGCAAAATACCTACGTGTTGAGGATTTTGCCCATCCGTTTCCACGGCAACAATTTCCGTCGCTGGTTGCGCAAAACCATTTTCCGCCGTCAAGCAAAACTCTCTTTCATCCGTTTTATTCTTAATATACGTCAACTGATTGTTTTCACAAACCAGCTTCCCAAGCGTACCCAAAACTTCAAAACGGTTCGTTCCGGGCGCGTCCCCCGTAGAAGTAATAAATACGCCCGTTGCGCCGTTTTCATATTCCATATACGCCGTAACGTCGTCTTCTACTTCAATGTCGTGCCATTTCCCAAAATGACAATGCGCTTGTACCGTTTTAGGACTCATACCAACAACCCATTGAATTAAATCCAACTGATGGGGGCATTGATTAAAGAGTACGCCGCCGCCTTCACCGTCCCACGTGGCGCGCCAACCGCCCGAATTATAATAAGACTGCGTACGATACCAATCGGTAATAATCCAGTTGACTCTCTTGACTTCACCGATACCGCCCGAAAGAATAATTTCGCGCATCTTTCTATACAGGCAATTCGTACGTTGATTGAACATCATTGTGAACAATGCTTTCGATTCATCCGCTACCGCATTCATTTCTTTTACTTGTTTTGTATAAACGCCTGCGGGCTTTTCGCAAATCGCTGAAATCCCCTTCTTTAATGCTTGCATTACAAGGCGAGGATGGTCGTAGTGCGGAACAGCTACTACAACTGCGTCCACGCTCGCTTTTTCAATGAGTTCTTCCCCTGATTCATAGCACTCGATATTGCTATCGGGGTATGTTTCTTTCACTTTATTTCTCTTTAATGCACTACTATCGGCAATCGCCGTTACCACCGCACCTTCTACGCCGCCGTCCATAAAGATTTTCAAGTGTCCCGATCCCATATTACCAACGCCAATAATACCATACTTTACCGTTTTCATACTTTTTTAAATTCTCCTGCAACTTCTTTATAGCCAGCTTTCAACAAAACGTCTTTCATTGCTTTTACCGCAAAATCAAAAGCTTCGTTGTTGCTCGTAAAATGGAATTTATGTTTCATTTCACTGTTGTCAATCGACGCGTATGCATCAAATATCGCCAAATGCGGCTCCAACGTAAGCACTTTATCGCCTACGATTTTTCCCACAAGCTCGTCAATCCGTCCGTCGCCGTAGCCTGCGGGTACAAGTTCCCCCGTCGCCACGATTACGTCTTTAATATGGAAATAATCCGTCTTGTCAACAAGCGCAATTATCGTCTTTTCCGCGGACTCGTCGCATTGTAAATAGTTTGCAGGGTCGTAAATGTATTTCAAACCGTTTACGCTACGCATAATATCCTGCACTCTTTCCAACGTATCGCCGTAAATATCCTTTTCGTTTTCGTGGTAAAGTTCTACGCCGTATTCCTTTGCGACGTCCGCCATTTTTTGCAAATATGTCATAACCGTTTCGCGTTTTTCGTATGCGTGAAAGAAGCTAAACATACGAATACGCGT
>JBGVRC010000136.1:0-5259 GCA_045128055.1 Candidatus Scatosoma sp.
ATATGCTCTCCAAAAAGGACGCATCAAACAATCGATAAAGACAACGAAAAAAGACCGCTCAATCGAGTGGTCTTTTTATTTTGGTGGACGCGAGAGGGCTCGAACCTCCGACCTCTACCATGTCAAGGTAGCGCTCTAACCAACTGAGCTACGCCTCCGTCCATATAAATAAAACTTACTTTGTTATTATAGCAAATAAATGGAAGCTCGTCAATCGTTTTTATTTATCAATTTTGTTTTTATTTAAGAAAGTATAATTTCCCTTCGATAAAATTCGACGTTTATTTCACGTGAAACAAAACAGCGTAAAAAACTCCCCCAACTCGTAAGAGATGGGGGAGTAGCTTTATCTTCTATTATTTTTCATGGAGAATAAGAAGTAAATGCTTGCAAAAACCGGCAGATTAGCCAAATAAATGATGGGTATAATGACGTAAGAGAATAATTCGCTGGGTTGGTTTACTTGCGCTTTACTGTATACGGCAACCATTGTTACAATGATAATGCCGATAACAAACAAAATGCTAACCGTTACAAAATAGGAAGGATTCTTTTTACGTTTTGCGTTCGGTTTATATCCTTTCGCATACAAAATGGTGCAAACAACAAAAGAGATGAAGCCTGCGGAGAACCAAAGCACGGGATATACTGCGCTAATATCAAGCGAATCTTTTAAGAAGAATACAACAAGGCTTTCAAAAGCAATAATGCACAAAAGAATAACTGCGGTTTTAAATAAAGTTACGCCAACGTTATATAATCCCCTTGCGGTGGACGTAGCGCTTGTTGCGTTGGATTGTTGTACCATAGCGGGCATAGGTTGCGGCTGGGGTTGGGGTTGCGCATAACCACGCAACGTGCCTGCCATATTTACTTTAATTCCGTCGTTTTGCGCGCGATGGTAAAGAGCGCTGTAATCATTTACGGGGTTTGGCATAGCTTGCGCTTGCATAGGCTGTTGCATCGGTTGCATGGGTTGAGCGTATGCGTTTTGCATAGGTTGCGCGTATCCGTAGGGGACTTGGTTGTAAGCGCGGGCGTTAAACTCACGAAGTTGCTCGTTTATAGAGTTTTCACGTTGTAACAGAGCGCGTTCGCGTTCTTGCAATTCCGAAATTCTTGCCTGCAAACCAGAAGCGTCGCTGATTGCGCGTTCTTGCGCCGCAATTCGGTCTTGGGCAAGCTCTTCTTTTTCACGTTTGAGCGTTTCTTTTTCTTCGTTAAATTCAGCTTTCCGTTCTTCAAAATCGCGCAGCTGTTCTTCGTGTAATTGTTTTTCGTTTTTAAACGCTTGCTTGTCCGCTTCTAACTTTTCCAAACCTTCGTTAAAGGTTTTGACTTGTGCGTTATATTCGCTTAATTTTTCGGCGTATTCAAACTGCTGTGCGGCAAGGGCGTTTTTCCTTGCTACGAATTCTAATTGCTGTTGATTATAAATGCTTTGACGAGCGGAAAGTTCTTTTTGTTGCTGTAATAAGCTTGCGCTGTCGTCTTGCAATTTTTTCATGTTGCGGAGCAACTCGTTTTCGCGGGTTTGTAAATCTTCCAACAATCGCTGCGCTTCTTCGGAAGAAATGTCGGTTTCCGTTTGTGTTGTTTCAAGAGAGCGCTGTTTTTCATCGATTGTCAAGCCAAGCTGCGTCAATTCGTAGGTCTTTTTATCCAAAGCATCGCGTTCGGATTGCAAAGTCGCTTTTAAAGCTTGCAATTCATTGCGTTCTTCTTGCAGCTTTTTGCGGCTTTGCTCTAAATTTTCGTTGTCCAAGCGCAAAGTATTTCTTTCAACTTCTAAAATTTCCAGCTGGGCTTGTAAATTGTTGCGTTCTTCCTGCAAAGCGGCGAGCGCGCCGGAGTTTTCAACTTCTCGCAACGTTTCAAGGTTTTCTTGTAAAGATTGCTCGCGAGCAAGCAAAGCGGCTTCGCGTTCTTCAATTTGTCGTTTGAGTTCTTCCGTTTCAGTTGCTTTATCTTCAATAAATCGTTTATCGTTTTCTATTTTTTCGCGTTGCGCGTCGAGTTGCGCCTGTTGTGAGCGTAATTCGATAGTGCGGTTGTAAAACTCCGTAGATTTATTTTCATAATCCGCTTTTAATAAATTCAAAGCGTTTTCTTGGGAAGATAATGCGGTGTTTAAAGAAGCGATTATATTTTTCTTTTCTTCTAATTCTTGTAAAATCTCCGTATTATCGGTTTGCGCGTTTTTTAATTCGTCGAGTTTGGCGGTTTGGGAAAGGCAAAGGGCTTTCACTTCCACAAGCTCGCGGTCTTTTTTTTCAAAAGCGGCTTGTTGGGCTTCCAAACGCTTTTTTAATTCCAAGATTTCCTGTGTTTGCGCTTCCAGTTCGGCTTTGGCACGGTTTATCTCGGCTTCTTTTTCGCGTAGTTCAATCTCTTTGGCGTCGATTTCGCCTTGTTTTTCATTTAACGCAAGTTGTTTTTCTTCCAATTCACGCGTTTGCGCTTCAACCTTTTCGCGGAGATCGTTAAAATCGGATTTTTGGGAAGAAAGGGAAGAGCTTTGCGCCGAAAGTAAAGAGCGTTCGCGTTGCAATTCGTTGCGTAAATTGCTTAAAGCTTTTTTCTCGTCTTCCAAAGCTTGTTCGCGCGCGGCAAGGGCTCGTTTGAGTTCGGTCAATTCTTTTTGTTTTTCCGTGATGAACGAGAAGTCGTAATGCGCTTCGCCGTCCGAAATAAGGCTGTCGATAATGGTTCTTGAAAATTCCCATTCAGATAAGTTTTGTTCGGTGATTTTTTTGCCGAGATCGGTTAAAGAGAAGTATTTTCTTCTTGCGCCGTTGGAAATGTCGCCGTAATAGGAAGTGACGTAGCGCAAACTTTCCAAGCGTTTTAAAGCACTATAAAGGGTGGGTTGTTTGATCGTATACAGCCCGCCGCTTTTCTTTTCAATCTCATTGATGATGTCATACCCGTATTTATCGCCTTCGTAAAGACAGCGCAAAATAATGGTATTGATATGCCCGCGAATAAGATCGGAGCTTATATCAAAGTTTTGTTCTTCTCCGCCCGTTATTCCATCGTCTTCCAGCATAACGTTTTCGTTCTCGCTCATAAAAATCTCCTTGCATTATGTTAGGCATAGTAGTGTTTTGCCTGATATAGCAGTGGGTATAAATATCCTAAAATCCTTTATTTTAAAGGAAATGCACATTTATACTTATCATAAAGTATTATATCACAAACAGCGGAATATGTCAATATATTACAACTAAAAAAATATATTATATGGGCGTTTTTTTCTATTCTTTTTGTCTTTTTTTGTTTTGGCTTGTTGACATATAAAGGAAAATATAGTATAGTATTCGTAATGGAGATATTATATGGAAATGTATGAGCATATTCAAGAATTTACCGTAAAATACTGCGAAGCGGATTTCAAGGATGAATTGAAGGTTTCTACTTTGCTTTCTTATTTGGAAGAAGTGGCTTGTTCCAGCGCGGACGAGCTTGGTTTTGGGTATCAATTTGTCAAACCGCGCGGCTACGCTTTTATGGTAACGGGGCTTTCTTGCGCTTTTGAAAAACCCGTTGTTTTGGGTGAAAAGGTAGTGGTTAAAACATGGCCCACGCCGCCAACGCATGTCATTTTCGGCAGAGAATATCAACTTTTATCGCAAACGGGTGAAGTAAAAGTAAACGCGAGCTCTCGTTGGTGTCTTATTGATATGAAAGACGGGAAATTGCTTACTTCCAAAGTGATAGACAATCAAGATTATTCCACCTATAACACGACGAAGCTTTTTGATAACGTTCGCTGGAAGGCGGTACCCTTTAAAAAGGAAAACGGCGAGCTGCGGTTTTCTTTGACGATAGCAAATTCCGAATACGACCATAATATGCACGTCAATAATACTCGTTATGCGGATTATTGTTTCAACTGTTTTACGGTAAAAGAATTATCGGAAAAGGCATTAAATCGATTTACAATCTCTTACGTAAAACAATGCAAAGAAGGGGAAAAGATAGATTTTTATAGACAGGATTTAGGCGCGGGAAATTATCTTGTACAAGGCTTTAATCAAGCCGATGAAATGGTTACGCAGGCGCAAATTTATTTTAAGGAATAATTTAGCGTATGAGAAAAAACGGGATAAACAATGATCTGCGCTTTATTCACGGCGGTATTTGCGCGGTAGATGGATTTAAAGCAGGCGGCGTATGCTGCGGGATAAAAAATGAAGACGAATACGATTTGGCGATGATTATTGCTGAAAGGAAATGCCGAGCGGCTTGCGTGTATTCTCAATCTCCCGTTGTCGGCGCGCCTATCCCTATCACAAAGAAGCATTTATCAAATGGTTTAGCGCAGGCCATTTTAATCAACAGCGGCGCGGCGAACGTATTTTTACCTAATGGGGAAGTCTTGGCGGACAGCGCTACGCGTTTGGTGGAAAAATATCACAATATCTCTTACGACGACGTGATTATCGCGTCTACGGGTTTGATAGGAAAAGTGCTCACGATAGATGATTTCGATAGGGGTATTGCGGCGTTGCGCGTGCATATGGGTACGACGCGAGCGCATAGCAAAGCGGCCGCCGAAGCCATAACGTCAAATGGCGAACGCGCGAAGCATTTTGCTTTTTCCTTTGATTTAGGCGATTTTCCTTGTAAGATTGCGGGCGTATTTAAAGGAAAAATGCACGTTTCCCCAAATATGGCGACAACGCTTGTGTTTTTAACGACGGACGTCAATATCAGCCAAGCGATGTTGGCGCGCGCTTTGGCGGCTGAAACCCGTGAAACCTTAAATATGTTGGCTTTGGACGGAGAGCCGTCCCCAAATGATATGGCTTGTATTATGACAACGTGTAAGGCGGGGAACTACATAATCGATTGCGTGGATTCGGAATACGCAAAGTTTACGCGCGCGTTGCGCGCAGTTTTGACGTATATATGTGAAGGTATCGCAAGCGAAAGCGCGGGACAGATTATTCGTTGTCGCGTGTTAGGCGCTAAATCAAAGCCGCTTGCCCGAACGATATCCAAACGCTTGGCAACAAGCGACGTGGTTAAAAGGGCGGTTTTGCGCAATCAAATTGACGTGGATGGTATTTTATTTATTCTTTCGGAGTTTGAAGGGATACAAGATTATGCGGGCGCGCAAATTTTCTTGCAAACCGCTGATAAAAAGGTGGCAATTTACGAAGACGAGAGAAAAATTGCCATTTTCGATGAAACCTTGCATGAAATATTACGCGCTTCGGATTTGATTTTAGGGGTTTGCATAGGGAAGGGGAA
>JBGVRC010000137.1:0-12284 GCA_045128055.1 Candidatus Scatosoma sp.
TCGACGGGGCAAAGAACGCAACGCAGGAAGAATTAAAGGCGGCGGCGGACGCGCAAGAAGCAAATCCCCAAGGCTTGGTATTCCCGAAAGATTTTTCGTCGGTTTACAGCACGGAAAAGGGTGCGGTAGCTTATAACTCGGTGGACGGCTTAATCTTCTATGCGGAAAACCAAATCGTCGGCAGAGAAAAAGGCAATCCTTCGTACGGCGTAACCTTTAACGTTCCCGAAGGGAAAACGGTGGATTTGGCGGAATTGACGACGCTGAATATTACCTTGCAAAACTTCGGCTACGCGGAAAATTTGACGGTACGTATTTATAACGATATCGGTATTCCCGTAACGGCAAACTTGAAGATTGCAAAGCAAATGAAGGATAGCAAGACGTACACGGCAAACTTGTACGGTAAGTACGGTATGGAAGGTACGCTTTCCAAAATCGAAATACGTTATAACTCCGTCGGGGTGGACAACGCGATTTTGATTAAAAACGTGGAAATGACGTCCTTTGTTCCTTACGACATCGTAGGTATCAACTTCAACGATAAATATTGCTTTGGCTTGTCTTCCACGGAAAACGTAACGGTAATGTTTGACAGCAACCGAGAAGGTACGTTGTTCAACGTATCGGAAAGCGGCGCAAGCGTAACTTCCGAAGATAGATTGTACGACGCGACTTCGGACGGCTACGGCGTGGCTACGTTGCAATATTATTTGTATCCCGATTCGGAAATCACCGCGGTGAACGTAGAATATAAAGTGAACGGAGCGTTTACTTCCGTTTATACGTATGCTTTGGATACCGAAAAGAAAGGGGTGGCAAACAGCTTGACCTTGCCGTTCAACTTAAATGAACGCGGCTATGTAAAAGCAATCCGCTTGACCTTCGAAGGCACGGGCAGAGTGCTTATTAAGAGCATTGATTACGGTATCGGCGAAGGCGGCTTGCCTTATTATCAATCGTACGACGACGTATATAAGAGCTGGGATTGGGAGCTTACGAGCACCTATCAATACGACAGCGTTTTGAAGGCTTCCGTATTTACGAAAGATCCCGCGCGTCCCGACTTGAACTTCTCGATATACATCGGTTTGTCTACGTTGCTGAGCGAACATCTTTCCATTCCCCATACGACGAAGAACGTATTGGTGACGGAAACGACGAAAATTAAGCTTGTATATCAAAACAGAACGACGGTAGATAAGATTAACTTGATTGCGGGCTTCGCTCGTTCGGACATCGGCAACCCCGATACGGACGGCAAACCGTTCGCTGAATACTACGATTGCCCGATTGACAGCCAAATGCAAGACTACGAATGGTCTGTTTTGACGCTGGACGTACCTACGACCCGCGTTGGCGACTATTTGGGTAAGATTAACATTGGATTTACCGGAAAGGAAATTGCCATTCGCGCGATTTCGATTGAAACGGGGGTATAATTATGAAAAAGCAAGCATTAAAGAAATCTATTTGCTTACTGATTGCGGGATTGATGATTTTCTCGGCGAGCGCTTGCGGCGGGGAAAATACGGGCGGAACTACCGACAGCTCGGTAGGGACGCCGATAAGGCCGAATAGACCGAGCAAGCCCGAAGATACGCTTTCGGCAAAGGGCAATCCTTTGTTCGACGGCGTCAGCTCCGCTCCGTATACGACGGAAGATTATACCTTTACGACGATATACGCGGACGGAACGGATAAGGTATTGCCCAAATACAATAAGGACAATCCGCAGGAAAACGGTTTTGTAAAATACGACATCAACAGCAACATCAAGGATAAAAATTACTTGAAGCTTACCGTGGAAACGGACGTTGACTTGGTTGGGTATATCCATTATGAAAAGAACGGCGATTCGTCCGTAACCAACTCCGAAAAGTTCTTCATTTCCGCGGGCAGTACGGAATTTTGCACCTTCTTGGACGCGTTCCGCGTCGGCGCGCAGGGCGCGTACCAAAAGACGATTTTGTACGTTACCTTCCAAAACGTAGACGCAACGAAGGTGGGTACGTTCAAGTTCGTTTCGGCGGGTATTTCCGATCGCACGATGAACACCGTGGACGAATGGTACATAAGCGACGGCTCTTCTGTTTTGGGTACTTCCCCGTACTACGGCGGCTGTATTACCTATTTTGAAAAGCTGGAAGAAGACGTTTACGAATATATGGACAGCGACGGTAATATTTGCATTGACAAAGACGTCGACCCCGACTTTGTACAGCAGGTAGGCAGCAGCAAGGTAAACTTGGTAAATATTTACGACCTTGGTCGAGAAATTCAGCCTTCCTATTATTTGAACGTAACGGAAAAGAACGGGTACGAACCTGATTACGACCCCGAAGACACCGATTCTTACTATCAAGGGCATACGGAAACGGGTAAACCTATCTATAACCCGATTCAATGCGGCGACTTCGGCGGACATACCCCGCAAATCATCGATTACGAATACGCAAGCGATAAGCTGTACGTGAAGATGAAGGGGCAAGAATGGTTCTTCTACACCAACATTCAAGCAAACGGCTATATGGAAGTAACCTATTACTTTGATGAAAGCGGCGCTTTGATGGTAGAAAACGCATACACCGATTTCTCGCAATTCTCGGGCGTGGACGAAATCTCCATTTCCTTGCAGGAAACGCCTGCGACCTATTTCGCGTATCCTTTAAATTATTTCTATTGCGAAACTAAGCAAGGTATTATTTTCGATAAGGAAACGGCGGAACAAAACGGCAGATCGGAAGTAAAATCGAGTAAAACGCAAACGGTTGGCGGGGATTATTTCTATATCTTAAACGGTAAGATGGTCAACGGCGGTTGGTGCGCGTTTGTAAACGAAAATAAATGGGGGGTAGGTATTTGTTTGCCGAATGCGGATAAATACGTAGCTTCCCGCGGTCGTAAATCGAACAGCTATTTCCAAGAAGAAGCAAACCGTAAATATCACGAAGGATATTTCGCGTTTGACGAATCGGAGCTTGTACCCAGCTATTCTACGATCAATTACAGCTATATCAATCCCGGCATTCAGCGTAAAATGATCGATTTCGTACCGCTCGAATACACCTATGCGTTGTATATCGGCGATACGGACGAAATGAAACAGGTATTTACGGGATTGCAAAAAGACGGCATTCTTACCAACGCTTCTTTAACGAAAACAGACGAAAGCGTTTGGCCTAAAAAATAAAGGGGGAATAAAAGAATGAAAAAATTTACGAAAAGCATTTTGACAGGGCTTTGCGCGGTAGTTGGTCTGTCCGCAGGCGCGGCGGTGTGCACCCTTCCCGCGCAGGTTGACGTGGAAACGGCGTACGCGCAAGCTTCGTACACGACCAAAGACGTCGCGATGCTTGGTAGCGTAGCGGGTTGGTACGGCAACGGTAACGGTGAACTCCGCATTACGCTCGGCGAATGTGATTGGGCAGGCGAATCCGGGCAAAAATCTTTTGATACGACGTTAGGGTTGGGCGATTTGCCGACCTTGTTGAAAAATTTGGATTTCTTCAACCACATTGAAGTGGGCGGAAAGACCTTGGCGGAATGGGGCTGTACGAGTTGTTACGACAATATTTATTGGTTGAACTCGGGTGAACCTAAATACACCATTGTGCTTCCCATTGCGATGGGTTCTGAAAATATGGCGGCGGCAACGGCGGCAGGCGTGGGCGGCGGCTCCCGCTTGACGATTAAAGAAGGCGCGCTTATCCCCAGCTATGGCTATTTGACGGGTACGAGTACCTTGGTATATCGCGCGGGCTGCGATTACGTTACGATGGATTCGAGCGTAGCGTACGGCATTGTAGCGTACGGTAAAACGGAAGTAGAGTCCATTCAATACGTAACGGGTTGGGATTCCACCTATAATAACGCATATTTTGGCGTTTCCTTGAAAGGGGACGACTACGCGGGCAACGGTACGCAAACGGAAAGACATCCCGATTATTATTCGGACGTTTACACGACGAACCATTATTCCAACAAAATTACGGTAGACGGTGAAGGCGGTAAAGCGGAAAGCTACGGCTTGTTCAACCTTGGCGAAAAAGGCAAGGGGTATTACTCCTTTGTTTGGCGCGCAATGGAAGAAGAAAGCGAAGAAATTTTCATTCCCGCGGGAACGCTTTTCCCTTCGTACGCTATGAAAAACTTGTTTGACGTAAACGGCAACCCCGTTTATATTATGTACGAAACGCAATCGGACGTTACGTTCTATAAACAAGCGGACGGCACGTGGCAAAAACCGATGGTCGAAAAGCAAACGGACGTTACTTCGGCGTTTGTGAGCGGTTCGGACGCGGATAATTTCACGGTGATTAAGCTGGCTACGCACGATTATCCCGACAGCTTGGATAATTACGGCGGCGACTTTGTCACCACGAAGTCTGTTTTGACAAACAGCAACTTCTATTCGCACGTACTTATCGACGGCGTAGCGCTTGGCTCGACGAACGAAGCATACTTAAATATTTGGGGCAACAAGGGCGCAATCGGTTTCCGTACCAGCAACGGTACGTTGACGAGCGAAATTACGATTTTGGCAGGCTGTCAAATTCCTTCGTACGCAATGCTTTCGACGGGCGAAAGAGTAAGCTACGTGACGACGAAGGATATTACCTTCGTTAAGAACGGCGCAGGCGAATGGGTGGAAAAATCCGTGGGCTTTGCGGACTACGTAGCGGCGGCAAAGGCTGAAATTCAAGCGTATAACGCAGAAGAAGGCTTGTACCGTGAAGCGGAAGCAACGCAAAGAGCGGAAATCGTTGCAAAAGCATTGGCAGCGCTTGACAATGCAACGACCGAACAAGCGGTTGATAATATCGTAACCAACGCAAAGGTAGACATCAATATGTTGAAGACGGCGGCTTGGTACGAAGCGCAAGAACGCGCAGAAGAGCTGGAAGCTTTAAGAGCGGACGCTCTCGCTCAAATAAAAGCGTATAGAGCGGACGAAACGTATTTTGAAGAACAAATCGCGGAACGCAACAACATTTTTGTTCACGCGGATGGTGAACTGATTGCTGATAACAACGAAGACGAAATTGCGACAACGGTAGAAAACGTCAAAACGATGTTGGATAAGGTTTTGACCAAGGCGCAAGTTATCGAAAGCGCGAAGGCCGAGCTTGACGCGTACAAAGCGGAAGAAGGCTTGTTCTTGGAAGAACAGGCGGCGGAAAGAGCGGCAATCGTAGCGCAAGCAAAGGCAACGATTGACAACGCGGCTACGCAAACGGCTGTAAACGGAGCGGTTGCAAACGCGAAAGCGGCTATCGATGGGTTGACGTTGGCGGTAGAAGTGTACGTAACGGAAGATACGGCTATGTTGGCGCGTATCGCAGGCTGGCACGGCAACGGTAATTTTGAAATCAGAATTACGTTAAGCAACGCGGATTGGACGGAAGAAGGACAAAAGTCGTACAACGGCGAGCTTGCGAAGCTCCTTACGAAGTTAGACTTCTTCAACCATATCAAACTTGGCGAAAAGACGTTGGCGGAATGGGGCTGCACGGCTTGCTACGACAATATTTATTGGTTGAACGACGGCGAGCCCGATTACAATATTAGAATTCCCCTTGCTATGAGCAAAGAAAATATGGACGCGGCAAGCGCGGCGGGTATCGGCGCGAATACGCCCGTAACCATTTTGGAAGGCGCGCTTATTCCCAGCTACGGGTATTTGTCGCAAACGGGTAACGTAGTATACAGCGCAGGCTGCGATTACGTTTCCATCGTTTCGGGTAAGGCGTATGGCATCGAAGCAACGGCAAAGACGGAAGTGGAAAGCGTGAAATACGTACAAATCCACGACGGCAGCTGCGGATACTTCGGTATTTCCTTCGTTGGCGACGACTACCTTGGCGACGGCACGCAGCTTGAAATCAATCCTAATTACAGCTTTGACAACCTATTTACCGACAAAGTTTTGGTAAACGGCGAAGCAGGTAAAGTAAGATATTACGGCTTGTTCAACTTGGGCGCGAACGGCGCAGGCTATTATGCGTTCCAAATCTTAGTACCCGAAGAAGAAATCGTATCCATCACTATTCCCGCAGGTACGAGATTCCCGACCCGCGCGATGACGACTTTATTTGCTGTAAACGGCAACCCCGTTTATATTATGTACGAAGTGGAAACGGAAGTCACCCTTTACAAGACGGAAAACGGCTACGTTTCTTATGAAGAAGCGGCTTTGGCGGAAATTGAAAACTATAAAGCAGGTATGTTCCGTGAAGCGGAAGAAGGACAAAGATTGGCAATCGTAGCCGAAGCGAAAGAAGCGCTTGCAAACGCGGCGGATAAAGCGGCTATGGAAGCAATCGTAGCGGCGGCAAAGGCTGAAATCGATTTGTTGAAGACGGCTGGGCAATATGCTGACGAAGAAAACGCAGCGCTTGCGGCGGCAAAAGAAAACGCAGCGGTTGAACTGGATTTATATAAAGCAAACGAAGAATATTACGAAGAACAAAGCGCGCAACGCGCGGCAATTATTGAAGCGGCGCTCGCGACTATTAAAGACGCGATGGACGTTGACAGCGTTACGGCAATCGTAGCGGAAGCGAAAGCGGAAATCGACGCGCTTGTAACCAAGACGGCTATCGTAGAAAGCGCAAAGGCTGAACTTGACGCGTATAAAGCGGAAGACGGCTATTTCCTTGAAGAACAAGCGGCGCAAAGAGCGGCAATCGTAGCGCAAGCGAAGACGGCGATTGATAACGCGGCTACGCAAACGGCTGTAAACGAAGCGGTTGCAAACGCGAAAGCGGCTATCGATAAATTGATGGCGGCTTCGGAAGTTTACGTGACGGAAGACGTAGTATTCTTGGGTCGTGTAAACGGCTGGTACGGTAACGGTAACTTTGAAATCAGAATTACGTTAAGCAACGCGGACTGGACGGAAGAAGGTCAAAAGACGTACGATGGCGAGCTTGCGCAACTTCTTACCAAGTTGGATTTCTTCAACCATATCAAGCTTGGCGAAAAGACTTTGGCTGAATGGGGCTGTACGGCTTGCTATGACAACATTTATTGGTTGAATAACGGCGAACCCGATTATACCATTATGATTCCCCTTGCTATGGGTAAGGATAATATGGACGCGGCAAGCGCGGCAGGTATCGGCGCGAATATGCCCATCACGATTTTGGCGGGCGCGCTTATTCCCAGCTACGGTTATTTGACGAAGACGGGCAACGTAGTATACAGCGCGGCGCTCGATTACGTATCTTCCACAACGGACAAAGCGTACGGCGTTCAATCGATTGCAAAGACGGAAGTGGAAGGCTTGAAGTACGTGCAAGGCCACGACGGCACTTGCGGATACCTTGGCGTTTCCTTGGTTGGCGACGACTACCTTGGCGACGGTACGCAGCTTGAAATCAATACGAATTACAATTTTGAAAACAGCTTTGTTGAACGTATCTTGGTAAACGGCGAAGCGGGCAAAGTAGCGTATTACGGTTTGTTCAACTTGGGCGAAGCGGGCGTAGGTTACTATGCGTTCCAAATCTTCGTTCCCGAAGAAGAAATCGTATCCATCACCATTCCCGCAGGTACGAGATTCCCTACCCGCGCGATGACGAACTTGTTTGTTGTAAACGGCAACCCCGTTTATACGATGTACGAAGTGGAAACGGAAATCACCCTTTATAGATCGGAAAACGGTTTTGAAGGCTATATCGTAGCGGCTTTGGCGGAAGTAGAAAACTACAAAGCGGGTATGTTCCGTGAAGCGGAAGAAGGGCAAAGATTGGCGATTGTTGCCGAAGCAAAAGAAAGACTTTTGGCGGCAACCGAACAAGCGGAAATGGAAGCAATCGTAGCGGAAACCAAAGCGGCGATTGACGAATTGAAGACGGCAGGCGAATATGCGGACGAAGAAAACGCGTCGCTTGCGGATAAAAAGCTTCAAGCTATCGTGGAAATAGAAGTATACAAAGCAGACGAAGCGTATTTTGAAGCGGAAAGCGCACAACGCGCAGAAATTATTGCAGGCGCGGTAGAAACGATTAAAGCTTGCACGGAAGAAGCGGACGTAGCTGCTTGCGTGAAGCAAGCGAAAGCGGCGATCGACGAGCTTGTAACCAAGACTTCTATCGTGGACGCGGCAAAGGCTGAACTTGACGCGTATAAAGCGGACGTTACGCCTGCCGACAAGGCGACGGAAAGAACGGCGATTGTAGAAAGCGCGCAAGCAACGATTGAAAATGCAACGTCGCAAGAAGCGGTAAGCGCGGCGGTTGCAGCGGCGAAGAAAGACATCGACAGATTGTTGACGGTAGTGGACGGTTATACGGAAGTAGACGTGGCGTTTATTGCAAGAATCGGCGATTATTACGACAACGGTAACTTCATTTTACAAATCACGTTTGGTCAAGCGGACTGGTCGAGTAAAATGGTAGGCGTGGAATACAGCGGCGATTTGCAAATGTTGTTTGAAGAGCTTGGCTTCTTCGATCACGTCAAGGTTGGCGAAAAGACGTTGAGAGAGCTTGGTTGCGTAGCGTTCTACGACAATAAGCTTGACTTTGATTTGAGCGAACCCGACCGTATGATTACCTTCCACCTTTCGATGGGCGCGGATAATTTGGCGGCGGCTATTGAAAACTACGGTTTCTCGAAGACTGCTCCTATCACCATTATGGAAGGCGCGCTTATTCCCGGCTATACGTATTTGATGGAAGGCAACGAGCTTGTATATCGCGCAGGTTGCGATTACGTAACGACCACTTCGACGGTGGCGTTCGGCTTTGAAGCGGCGGCGTCGACGCAGGTGGAAAGCGTGAAGTACGTACAAGGCTTTGACGGCACTTGCGGATATTTCGGTATTTCCTTCGTTGGCGACGACTACCTTGGCGACGGTACGCAGTTGGATATTAACCAAAACTATTATTACGATTATAAGTTCTCCGACCTTATCTTGGTAAACGGCGAAACGGGTAAAGTAGGCTATTACGGCTTATTCAACTTGGGCGAAGCGGGCGTAGGTTACTATGCGTTCCAAATCTTCGTTGCAGAAGAAGACCTTGTATCCATCACCATTCCCGCAGGTACGAGATTCCCTACCCGCGCGATGACCGATTTGTACGAAATTAACGGCAACCCCGTTTATATCATGTACGAAGTGAGCAAGGAAATCACCCTTTACAAGACGGAAAACGGCTTTGCTTCTTACGCAGACTTCGCGGCGGAAGAACTTGCGGCGTATAAAGCAGGTAAGTTCCTTGAAGCGGAAGAAGCGCAAAGATTGGCTATCGTAGAACAAGCGGTTGCAGACCTTGACGGTTTGACGGACCAAGCGGCAATCGAAGCAATTGTAACGGCTGCTAAGGCTGAAATCGATAAGTTGAAGACGGCTGCTCAGTACGCGGATGAAGAATTGGCGGACGATAAGAAAGCGGCAATCGACGAAATGGTAGGCTATAAAGCAGACGTAGCGTACTTGTCCGAACAAGCGGCGGAAAGAGAAGCGATTATTTCCGCAGGTAAGGATAAAGTTGCGGAAGCGGTAAGCTTGGAAGAACTTGCGCAAATCGTAACGGAAGCGAAAGCGGCAATCGACGAAATTGCGACGAAAGCGTCTATCGTAGAAGCGGCGAAAGCGGAAGTGGAAGGCTATAAAGCGGACCTTGTATACTTGGACGCGCAAGCGGCTGAAAAGGCGGCGGTTGTAACGGAAGCGTTGGCGGCGATTGAAAGTGCTACGTCCCAAGCAACCATCGACGAAACGGTAGCGAATGCGAAAGCGGCTATCGACGCAATCAAGACCAAAGCGGAAGTAGAAGCGGACGCGTTGCAAGCCAAGAAAGACGAAGCGAACGCAGTAGTTGACGGTTTGAAGAAAGCGATTGACTTTGATTTGTACGACGACGAAGGCATCGCGGCGATCAACAGCTTGTATGCAGGCGTAAAGGCTGCGATTACGGGCGCGGAAACGGAAACGGCGGTTGATGAAGCGGTTGCGCAATTCAAGGCGGCGCTTGCGGAAGTTCCCGAAAAGGATAACGGCGGCAGCGGTGACGTATCCAGCGACAACGTAACGTCTAACCCCACTTCGGAAAACAAGAAGGAAGAAAAGAAGGGCTGTTCAAGCGTAACGGGCGGACTTGCGTACGGTATGGTGGCGTTTGTTGCGGTAGCGGGCTTGCTTTTCAAGAAAAAAGAAGACTAAAAACGGCGTAATGGGAAAGCCGAAGTTTCGGCTTTCCCGCGCAAAAACAAAGAGAGTGCAATAATATGAAAAAAATTAAAATAGCTGTTGTCGGATACGGAAACCGTGGGCAAGTATATGCGGATTATTCGTTGGACGAGCCGCAAGAAGTGGAAGTGGTTGCCGTAGTCGATTGCAACGCATATAAATTGGAAACGGCAAAACAAAGATACGGCTTGTCGGATAAGCAGGTTTTTTTGACGTATAAAGAATTTGTGGCTTCGGGCTTGGAAGTAGACGTCGTCGTCAATGCAACGATGGACCAAGTTCACTACGAAACCGCAATGGAAATTTTACAGTCCAAACGCAATATGCTTATCGAAAAACCGATTGTGGCGAAAAAAGAAGAACTGTTGGATATTCAAAGATTGGCAAAAGAAAACGGTTGCGCTGTTTTCGTTTGTCACGTTTTGCGTTACAGTCCTTTCTACAAAACGATTAAGCAAATTTTACAATCGGGAAAGCTTGGCAATATCGTGTCTATGGAAATGAACGAACACGTTTGGGTTCCGCACTACTTAACCAGCTACGTAAGGGGTAAGTGGGGTAAGGAGAGCGAATGTGGCAGTCCCATTTTGTTGGCGAAATGCTGTCACGATATGGACTTGATTGCGTGGCTGAACGGCTCGAAGGCGAAATCGGTGTCCTGCTTTGGGCATCGCAGTCACTTTGTCGAAGCCAACAAGCCCAAGGACGCGACCGAATACTGCTTTGATTGTCCGTATAAGGAAACCTGTCAATATAACGCCCTTGATTTGTATTATAAAAACAATACGATGCCTTTCTTGGTGTTGGATTCTTTTAATAAGCCCTACGACGAGATTACCCTTGAAGAAAAGGAAGCCTTTTTAAGAGAAAACGACTATGGTAAGTGCGCGTATTCCTGCGGCGGCGACGTTATGGACAGACAAAATATTTTGGTGGACTTTGAAAACGGCAGTTTGGCAACGTTCACCCTTTCCTGCGGTACGGTTAGACCTGCCAGATATATTCATATTGTCGGTACGGACGGCGAAATCGAAGGGAAGCTGGAAGAAGACAAGTTTGTCTATCGCGTTTACGAAAAAGGCGGCGTAACCTACAAGGAAGAAATCGTCGACGTATCCCAAAAGGTTGTCAACAACGCCGTATACGGCGGGCACAGCGGCGGGGATTACGGTATTATGTACGACCTTGTGCGTTATTTAAACGGGGATAGAAGCTCTATGTCTATCACGCTTTTGGACGACTCGGTGGCAAGTCATTTGCTTGTTTATGCGGCGGAAGAAAGCCGTAAGGCAAGAAAAGTAATCGACCTTTAATAAAAAACGTATAAAACGCTTTGTCTGCGTATGCGGGCAAAGCGTTTTTTGCAAAAAATAACGTTTGCACAAATTTTCACATATACAGCCAAACTTGTTGACATTACAACAAGTTTTTGCTATAATAAATATGTTGTAATTACAACAAGGAGATTTTTTATGCAAGAACGGTTTAAAGAATTTACCATTTTAATAGCAAATATTCATAGATGCATTTATAAAATCAAAACGGAAGAAGTGGCGGAGTTTCATTTAAAAAGCTCGCACGTTTCCTGCCTTTATTATATATATAAGGAAGAGAGCTTGACGGCGAAAGAGCTTTGCGATATATGCGGAGAAGACAAGGCGAATATTTCGCGCGCGATAAAAAGCTTGGAAGAAAAAGGGTTTTTGGTATGCAATTCCAAAACCGCAAAAAGATATAAAAGTCCGTTGTTGTTGACGGAAAAGGGCGCGGAAGCGGCAAAACGTATCGTAGAGAAGATTGACGGGGTTTTGCGCTATGCCAGCGAAGGGTTAAGCGAAGAAAACAGAAAGATTATGTATCAAAGCCTGCATTTGGTCAATGATAATTTAACCAAGCTTTGCGACGGGTATGGCGACGAAAAGGAAGAAGACGCGTAAGGGCGAAAAGGGTGTAAAAAGGAGCGAAAAAGGAGAAAATAATGATTAAAGTGATGATTGATTCCGCAGCGGATATCAGCAAGGCGGAAGCGGAAAAGTTGGGGTTGATTATCGTCCCTATGGTGGTTACGATTGGCGAAGAAGAA
>JBGVRC010000138.1:0-5627 GCA_045128055.1 Candidatus Scatosoma sp.
AATAGGCCCGTCGCCGTAAATCAAGCAACCGAGCTTGCCGTTGCCGATAGGCAGGGCTTCGTCCCAATTTTGGACGGCTTTTTCGTATTTTATATTGTATTTTTTTAAATTTCTCATTTTTTATTTCTCGATTTCGCTTAATTGAAAAAGTTTCATCTCCCCAGGCGCAAGCCAAATCGTTTTGGTTTCGCCGCAGGTGAAATATACGGTGATTTTGTTTGCGTAGCGTTGGTGCGCGTTGACAATGGATACCCAACGCTCTTCCGTTTCAAATTCCTTGTAATAGGAAATAATCGTCGGATACGAAAACTTACCGTTTACTTCCTTAATGATTTCATCCGAGCAAAAACGCTTGGACGGGTCGTAAATATGTCCCGTATGATATACGGCGGTAAGCTCCATTTTATTAAACTGTTCTTCATAGAGCTGATGGAAAATATCCTGCTGTCGCGCAAGATAAGTAAAGGTTTCCGTACGCTTGAAATTTTCGCCGTAGAAAGGCGCGTTGCGATAGCTCCCGTCACCGCTCAAATTATACAAATGAAACCAAAATATTCCCCTTGCCCCGTGCGCAAGCGCCGTATAAATTTGCCAACGAAAATCGTCTTCGGTGGGTACGCGATACGCCCAATGCCCCACGCAAAGCGCGGTTACGTAGAAAAAGCGCCCGTTTTCCTTTGTAATTTTTTGGAATTGATCCAAATCATAAAACCAACTGTTGATGCCCGTTTCTTGGTTATGATTATCCTGCAAGCATTGCGTATAATGGTCGAAAGAAATAACGGGCATACCGCTCTCTTGCAGCATTTTCGCAAGCGTTTTTTCGTGATGAGAAGCAGGTTTTCCCGTAAGCATATCAAAATCAGAGCCCGCCCAGTACGGAAAAACGTTGCCAAACGGGGTCAAACTCGGCATTTCTTCCTGCAAAATGCGCATAACGTCCGTAAAGGCTTGTTCATATTCCGCCGTAGGCTCGTCCCCTGCAAAAAAACCAAAAGCCGCTTCGTGCTTACCAAAATCCGCGTATGCTTGGCGCACGCCCGATAAAAATTCGTCCAAAAGCATAGCCGCATACGTTTTATAGCGCGTGCGCTTGTCGCGAATAATCAATTTTATGCCTTCCGCCTTACAGGCGTCCAAAACGGAAAGCATATCTTGCTTGTCGTGTTTGGTTACGTCAAAATCAAAGCTCATCGCCACGTTAAAGCCGAGCTCTTTCCAGTCCTTGACGGCTTCCGCGCCGATTTTTCCGCTTTCGATATAATTCCAAAAACCAAGCTTAATCTTTTTATCCATTAGGCTCTCCTAAATGTCAGGAAAACGGGCGTATAAGCCCGTCTTCCCTTAAAGTTATTTGCTAATTACTGCCTTCCCACCAATTATTCCCACTCTTATCGTACGGGTCTGCGCCATAGTCAAGCTCGGACGATTCCGTTAAAACGTCTTGCTTTTCAAGAGATAAAATCTCTAAACTCCATTCAAGATAGCTCTTTTTTTGAATATTTTTCATCATTTATCTCCTTATACAAGGGGAATAACAAACGCGCCTTCGCCAAGTTGAAGATTAAGCGTAAGAACGTTTGCGGAAAGCGTTACGACGCTTGCCATGCCTGCTTGATACACAAGCGCTTTCGTCGGCGTACCGTTGAAAGTAATGTTAACAGCCGTCGTCGCAGCCGTTGCTCCGTCGGTATTACCGTAGTTGACTACCATATATGCGTAATTATCGCCGCTTTGCGCTTTCACTCCTTCGTTTCTTGCAAAGTTACCAACAACCACGCTTGCGGACGACGATACCAAGCTGATATAGCCGTAAGCGGAAGCTTTATTTTCCAATTTATTAAATTGCGTAAGAGTCGTATTGCCGAATACAGAAGCGCTCTTCCACGTAAAGTTCATATACGCCTTTTCAAAAGCGCGCACTTCGTTGTTCGCCTGCTTCGTCCAGTTGTAAACGTTGCCTTTTTCCAACGTCGTACCGCTGATTACGCTGTCCGCAGCCGTAGAGCCTTCGGTAAATTGATAATAGACAATTTCTTTTGAACCGTACGCAAGCGCGGAATAAATTTGCATATACAAATCGTTTATGCTTTCCGTCGCGCGGATTTCGCGCTCCGTATCACCAGAACGAGAAGCTTTGATATACGTACGAAGTTCAATATTGTTATCACGGCACTTTTGAGCTACCAATTCAAGGTTGCGAAGGTGCGTCGCCGTAACCCCGTCGTCGTGCAAAGGGTAATGGTCAAAGCTTACGTAGCCCGTACCGGGAACGCCATTATAATCCAGTACAATCTTTTCGATATATTCATCAATGTAATCTTCGTAAAAAGATTCGCTGGTAAATTGCGAAGAGTTGAGCGGCAACAAGTTGATATACGCTTCGCTGTTCGGGAACGCTGCTTTATAAGCCTTATACGCATTGACAAGCTCGCCTAATTCATCGTCCGTAAACCATTTACCCGATTGCGGTTCATCCGCAAGGAAATGCCCTGCAAAAGCTTCCGACATCGTATAAGTTGCTTGGTCGGCAAATTCGTCAAACCACTCATAGTTATCCGGATCTCTTTCGATATTCATAATGTTGGAGTTACTAACGTAATGCTTTAATCCAAACTTTTCAGCAAGTTCCAACGCCGCCATAGCGTCCGCGTTTACTTCCGCCATCAATTTGGCAACGTGCTCTTCCGCGGATGCGCAGGTACAATTTTTATTACCACGAATTACTTGTTCATGCAAGTCGTCGGAAGGCGATCTGCCTTGAAGAAGCCCAAGCGTCTTGGTAAAGCCTGCGTCCGCAAGAAGCTGGAAGCCCGCTTCCGTAACCATATTATCCGTATCAAACATATACGCCGTAAAATCAATTACTTCATCAGAAACGTAAACTGGAGCGTCTTCTAAATAGTAAACGCATTTATACGTTTCCACGGAAATGGTATTAAAGATTGCGCCGCCTTTACCGCCTAAACCAACAATTTTCATTTGGTTCGGCGTAACCGTGCCAAAGCCTACGTATCCGTTTTGATTGACGCTCACATTCAACTTACCGTCAGACGTAATCGTGAAATATAATTTCACGGATTTTGCCCCTTCCGCCAAAGCGTATTCTATCGCGCCAACCTTCGTCGTGCCGTTGTATGCTTCTACTACGTTGGTACTTACAAAAATAAATACGTTGTTACCAAAGTAGATTGCGAATTCTTTTTCGCCCTTGATGGTAAAGTCAATCACACCTTCCACAAGCAATCTGCCCGCAGGAATATTCTTCGCGTCAATCGAGCCCATGCTTTCAAGCCAAGCGTAGCCGCCGTTTTCTAAAACATCAGATAATTTATCTGTGTCTTTCAAAAGGTTTTCAAGCGCGTAAGGATCCGTGTTGGTTACTTCGGGTTCTTCGGGAATCGTCATCTCGACACCTTCCGTAAGCGCGATAGCCGAAGCGTGCGATTCGCGAACGGTGAAAACGCTGCTTCCAAGCCCGTTATTGAAGGTTTCCGTTGCTTGGTCGCCAATTTGGAAATTGTCAACGACCAAATGGCACGCCGAACCGCACGCGTTCTTATTACCTGAACAATCGGGTTTATTCCCTGCAAAATAGAAATACCACGTACCTGCGGGAATGGTTATCGTCGCCTTTGTCCAATCGTTAGACAAAGTAATATTCTGCCCGTAATTATTTGCTTGATTGTTTTCTACGTGCGCGTAAATACTTGCCACCGTATTGCTATTCGTCCAACCGAACATACACCAGCACGAACCAACGGTATAATAATCAAACGTCACCTGTAAAGTACCATCGCTGGTATACGTTTGACTCGTAATAAAGGTAGGCGTTGACGCCGTGGAAGAAATCTTCGAGATGATAATTTTTGCCGCTGTTTCTTGGGGCACTTTCCCTTCTACATTTTCAACCGCTGCGTGATGGCTACTAAACGGACTTATCACAAAAATACTTTCCGAAACGCCACGAGCAAAGGTTTCGGTTACAATATCACCAATCTTAAAATTGTCAATAATAACATGACCGCCAGACCATTCGCCTTTCGCCATTGCGATATAAAAATACCAAGTGCCAGCAGGAACTTCCACCGTTGCCGTTGCCCAAGCGTCTTGTACGTTGGTAGGAAGGGAATAAGCCCCGTTCGTCGCCGTCGTATGGTTTGCGTCTACCCCTGCATAAATATCTGCCGATTTTTGATCCGTCGTCCAACCAAGAGTCCACCATTTCTTGTTGGTGTTACCCGACATATAGTAGTCAAACGAAACAATCGTGCTTGTCGCAAAGGTATATGCTTGCCCAGTAATAAAGGTAGGCGTAGTTTTTGTAGAAGAAATTTTATCGCCGTAAATCTTTGCGCCAAATTCGCCATTTAACGGCGTCCAGCCTTCGCCAATTTCAGAATTGCCTGCCAGGTTCGTCTGCAAAACAGTAAAGATGGAGTTTTCTACCCCATAATTAAAGCTTTCAACTTCACCGTTTACCGTAAAATCGTCAATCAAAATATACGGAGTACCACTACTATCTTTCCAGTTGCCACATTCAAAGCCGAAATAGAGATAATAGGGTCCACCCGAAGGAAGAGTATAGCTCCAAGTTACCCATTCGCCTGCCGTATTACCAAAGCTCGTATAGGTGTCCGCGTAATTATCACAGCTCGTATCAGTATCCCAAATAAATCTCGTCCATTGAACACCCGCATCCGCTTGAATATAATATCTAAACGAAACCGTGCTACCGCCTGCGTATGCCTTCGTCGTTCTTGCTCGAACCCCGTCATCGCCGTGATTGAAAAGGATTTTCATCGCAACTTCGCCAAGTTCTTCGGGCGTATTTTCCGTAGAAGCGTAGCCGTCGCCATCAATGACAGCACCTTCAATATTTATATTGAAGATACTTTTTTGTACCCCTTTATTAAAAGTTTCCGTCGTACCATCAATAGAAAAATCATCAATAAGAATATAACCTTCACCAGCCCCCCATTGTCCAACGTCTGCGGCAAAGTGAAGATATCCCGCCGAAGCCAACGTAACTGTCTTTTCAATCCATTCTCCCGTCTTGATGGGTAAATCCAAAATCCAATTATCGTAAATACTTGTTTCAGTCGGCTTAGCTACGCAACAAAGCTTCGCCCACCCCCCTACCTTTACATCCGTAGGAATATAATACTTAAAGGTAACAACACTACCCGCGGGATAGGATTCCTTGGTAACAAACGTAGCCAAACCTTTATCGGATTTTATTTTATCAACAATTATCTTTGCGGAATATTCACCGTTATTCGCAGCCCCTTCAAAGGCTACTTCACCTTTTTCAATCAACTCCGCGCTGATTGCGCTGGCGTTGACATTAAAAATATTATCGTTAATATTTTCGTTAAACGTTTCCGTTTCGCCGTTTATGGTAAAGTTATCAATGAGCGCGTAAGAGTTTTTACCATTTAGCAGCCAACAAGGGCTCTCCGCGCTACTTACAGAGCTTCCAAAATAAAGATAGTAAGGACCACCGCTTGGCAAGGTAAATGCAACATCCGTCCATACGCCCAAGTCCTTGCCTAAAGCTTGATGCCCTACGTAATTATCTTCAACCCCAGCCGCGTGATATATATTCGCATTGCTTGCGTCGGTAT
>JBGVRC010000139.1:0-9726 GCA_045128055.1 Candidatus Scatosoma sp.
ACGCTTCCTTAAAAAACGCTCACAAGACGTAAGACTGCCTGCAAGCTCAGCTTGCCCGTCGGGCGGATTTACTTTTATCAAAATGTCGCAACCCCCACAGTCGAACGCAAACTCAAAGAATGTCGAGAAGACGTAAGGTTGCATCCAAGCTCACGCTTGGTCAGCGGAAACCTTCCGCCAGTCGTCTACTACCTTAAAAAACGTTTACAAGACGTAAGACTGCCTGCAAGCTCAGCTTGCCTGCGGAAACCTTCCGCTCAAAGCTCAGCTTTGCTTGCGCTTATACATTATCACGCAAGCTACGCCAAGAAGCGCAAACATTGCCGAAGTCGCCGTCATAACACTCCCGCAACCGCTTTCGCTTTCCACCGCGCTGCTTTCTACGCTTTCGCTGCTGTCCTGCGTTTCGCCTGACGAGCTGTCGTCTTCCACGGGCGGAACAACGGGTTTATCTTCCACCATCGTTACGCTGACGCGGAGTTTCAAGCCGTTGTAGGTAAATTCTACCTGCTTGGAGTTCTTCGTCAAGGGGTTGGTTGCCGAAGCGCCAGCCACCAGCTCGTCCGCGTTAATTTCCACGGTGGAGAAATCGTCGTAGACGATAACCGCCACAAGCCCCGTTTTGTCGAACACTTCGCCCGGCTTATATTCCGATTTATGCGTGGAGTTTGCCGAAACCTTCAATTCCTTCGCAACGATTGCAATGCCAAACTGCTGTTTCACTTCACGAAGCAAGCCTTCCACTTCCGTCAGCATTTGCGTGATTTCGTCCGTGATAAACTGCGCCTGCGTTGCGCTTGCCGCCGCGTTGTTGTAATACACGCGCGTCGTCTTTACCGTTGCCGAGAACGCGTTGATTTCCGCAATCAAAGCGTCGCTCTTTTCCATCGTCTTCCAAGTTTCTATCTTGGCTTTATCCGCATACATAGCTTGCACGTTCGTCACACATTCGCGCGTGGTTTCGTCCATTACAATGCCCGTTTGGTTTCTTACGCCGAAGAACAAGCCGTAGATATGATTGTCATAGCCCGTGCCGTTGGTGGGATAATTGAGAGTCAAATCGCTCTTTTGCTTCCCGTACTGACTGTAATCGTAAATATACGTTTGGAAATTGGTATAATAATACCCACGGTAATAGGCGTTGCTTTCGTCCATTTTAATCATAGCCGAAATTTCATAACGGTATACGCTTTCCAGCTTGGGCGCGGCTACGCTTTCAAAGGTAAACTCTTTCGCGCCGCTCGCATAGAACGCCGAATCCCCAATCGTCTTTACGCTGTAAGGAAGAACGACTTTATCCAAAACACCCTTGTTAAGTTCCGCAAACGAGTACGCCAACACGGAAACCGTGCCTTCTTTGACGGCGTACGTTCTTGCTTTCGCCGCCCCTTCGCCTACCAAAGCGGTGGGATACAAGCAAAGCTCGTACAAGCCTGCCGCTTTGTCGATATAGCGGTACAAAACGCCCTTTTCTACGAAGAAATCTTCGTTTTCCGCCGACACTTTCACTTCCGTGAGCTTCGCCGACGACATAAACGCGCCGTAGCCAAGTTTTTTAAGGCTCGCGGGGAGTTCCACGCTCGTTAACGCGCTGTTGTAGAACGCAAAGTGCGCAATTTCTTCCACAGCGGGCATAGAAAGGGTCGTGTACGCCGTTTCTACGTTTGTATCCGTTTCCGAATCGATTGCAAAGGCAAACGTACCGATGATTTTCGCGCTGTCCAGTTTCAGTTCTTGCACGCCGCTGCCAAACATCGCGTAATCGCCGAAAATTGCTACGTTTTCCAAATTGAGCGAAGTCAACGCCTTGGTGTTTGCCAACGCATAGCTTTCTATCGTCGTCACCGACGCGGGAAGAACCAAATTCGTCAGCTTTTCACAGCCGTAGAACGTACCTTCGCCAAGCGTTTGAATTTTGTCGCCAAGGAATACCACTTCTTCTACGGGCATACCCACGTAGTCAACGTAATAGGAATCGGGTTGCCAGCTTGTCTTGACAAAGGTATATTTACCCGTCGTGGTCGCGTCCGCGCCGAAGATAACCTTCTTCAAGCTTTCCGCGCCGCTAAACGTAAACGAACCAAGCTTTTCAACCGACGGCATCGTCACTACGGACAAGGACGAGCAGGAAGCAAACACTTTGTCGCCCATACTCTTAATCCCGTCGCAAAGGACGATTTCCGTAAGAGAATTACAAGCTTCGAACACGCTGTTGCCAAGGCTTTGCAAATGATCCGCCGCAAAGCTTGCCAACGCCGATTTTGCAAAGGCGTAATCGCCTACGCTCACTACGCTGTCGGGAAGCACGATACCCGTCAATGCCGAGCCGTTGAACGCGCCCGTCGGGATTGCCGAAATGCGCGCGCCCGTCTTGCTCCATTCCACGCTCTTGATCGCCGTATACGCAAAGGCGTAATTGCCAAGCGTTTCTACGCTGTCGGGAATGATAACTTTGTTGATTTTCTTATTATACGCAAAGGCGTAAGCCGCAATTTCCGTCACCGAGTCAGGAACGGCAAACGCGCCGTTGTCCCCTGCCGCGCTTTCGTTCACGTACAAGAGCAAAGCTTTGTCGCTACTGTAAATCGCGCCGTTTTCTTCCACGTACTTGGTACAATTCGCCGCCACTTTCACGGTGAAGCCCTTGAAAGGCGCGCCGAGAATTTGCAAAGTGCCGAAATCCACGTTGTCGCCAATGACGATTTCCGTCAACGCCGTATTGCCGAATACGTTGTCGCCGATAAATTGCAAGCCTTTAATCTTGGAGAAATCCAAGCTTTCGATTGCCGAACGGGCAAACGCTTCGTCGCCGATAGAACGGATATTTTCTTGGCCAAAATCTACCGTAAACGTACCCGCCGCCGTACCGCAATTTGCAAAGGCTTTGTCGCCGACGTCAAATTCGTAGCCTGCCCCGTTCGACGTAAACACAACGCCCGAAAGCTTGCTACAATTTTGGAATACGCCGTTGCCTACCTTCGGGGTTTGAATGGTGACAACGCCCGTAAGGGAAGTACAGCCCGCGAACATATAATCGCCAAGCGCGGTAAATCTACCCGTCTTGATACTCGTAATTTGGTTACAGCCCTGGAATACGTTTTCGCCGCTCAAATGCAAGCCCGTCAAATCCACTTCCGTCAACGCGGTATTTTTAAACGCGCGGGCGTTCATCGTACCGATGCTAGGCATATCGACCACTTCCGAAAGCGAAGTACAGTCCGCAAATGCGTCCCTGCCCAAGGTAATCGTTTTCACGTTGGTGAAATCCACCTTTTTCAATTTTTTACAGCCTTGGAACGCGCCGTCGTAAACCATAGACAAATCCGCCCAGTCGATATCGGGGTTGACGATATTGCCGTTGCCGTCTTCACGGTGATTTAAGGACACGAAGTACACTTCTTCCAACGCTTTGCAGTTATAGAACGCGCGCTCGCGAATTTCAATCACCGAAGAAGGAATGATGATTTTTTTGATATTTTTATTTTCTTTAAACGCTTCGTCAAAGATATAGATGATATTCAAATCCGCAGGGATTTTCAAAATATCCGTGGATTGCTGACAAGGCTTTAAACAATCGGGGCAAAGGTTTGCCTGCCCTTCCTTGGTCACCATTTCTTTGGCTACCCAGGCTTCGCCGCAGTCGGGACATACCCAAGCGTTGTAGCCGGGGCCGTTGTACGCCGTGAGAATATTGGGCGAGCCCAGTTCAAATTCGTTTAAAACCTTAAAGGTTACGTTGGTTGCGTACAAGGTGCTTTCCCACGTCCCGTCGCTGCGTTTTCTTTCCACAGCCGCCGTAATCGACGCCGTGCCCTTTTTCAAGGTGGTGACAACGCCGTTTTGATCCACCGTAGCCACGCTTGCGTTGGAAGTTGACCAAACAAGGCGCAAATCGGTCATCGGATGATACCAAGGGTCTTTTTCTACGGTAAGGTTTATCCTTTCGCCTGCGTATACTTCCACCGTGCCTTGCGCTTTCTTCACCGATTTGAGATAGGTGGTCACCGCGCCAAAGGAAATGGACGGAACGCTGGGCAATTTTTCGTACTTATTGTCGGTGACGGTTACGTTGATATATTTCGGCGCGCCCTTACCGCCGTTGGAAACGCTTACTCTCGCCGTACCCTTTTTCAAACCGACGATGACGCCGTTTTTCACTTCTACCACTTTGGGGTTGGAAGATTTCCAGGTGAAGTTGGAAAGGTCTGCGTTGCCTTTGTACGAATCGGCAAAGTTCAAGCTTACCTTGTGTTCTTCATACATAGCAAGGGTGATATTTTCTTCCCCGTCCGCAAGCGAGTATTGATTGCTTTCGGGCAATATCGAAGAATTTGCTTTTTGAATATCGATTTGATACAAGCAGCTATTCACCGCATAGTCGTCGATTTGCAAATACAACTGATTGCCGTATTTTTCGTACACGTCCGTGATTTCGATGGAAATACTCGTCGTGCCGTTTCTATTCGAGTTACGGATAGGCGTGGGATAATCGGTGACGAGATACAGCTTGGTTTCACTCGTAACCGTACCGTCCGCGTTTTCCACTTCTTCCACGACGGGATAGCACAAAAGCGCCGCCATAGCGTGGTGATTGTCGTAAATATCAAAGTCGAGATAGATACGTTGCTTTTCTTCGCCGTCCACCTTATAGTTGTAATAACGAACGCGCGCATTTTCCAAAACAGGCGCTTCGTAGTCTACCGTGAACGAGAACGAGAAGGTGTCTTCTTCTCTGGCAACCGCCGTTTCCAAATTTTCGGGTTCGTTTTGGAAGAACTCGAAGAACATTTCGTACGTACCGTTCGCCACAAGCTGTTCTTCTTCGGGCGAAAGGTTGATTTCTACGTTAGCGGGTACGCCGTTGCCGCCGCCCGTGTACGCTTTGCTGACGCGGTAAATGACGTCTTGCTTGACAAGCTCGCCCGTGGCTGCGTTGACCATTTTATACTTGACCACACGCGCGTTGCGGAGTAAGCCTGCGTAAACGGCTTTGATTGCCGTCGAGCTCATATAATTGTCTTGGCTGCCTTCGCCGTAATATTCGTTGTAACGGGATACGGCGCAATATTTTTCGTCCACGTAAACGGGGTCGTCGTTTTCGTCTACCAAGTATACGTAGCCGCCCATAGGCAGTATATATTTTTCGTTGTAATAGGTGTTGTAGGGCAAGGTTTCCCAAACGCTCGCCTTGATTTTATCTTCGTCAAGGATAGAGCCGTCCTGCGCGCATTGCGCCACTTCAAACGCCGAGTAATCGAGCATGGGCGCAGCTTCCCAGTCCCCGTAGAACGCAAGGAAAGGAATACTTAAATTGCATTGACCGTCCGTAGAAGAAAGGAGCTGTAAGAACCCTTCCACGTACATACCGTTTGCAAAGTAAACGTTGCCTTTTTTGTCCGCCGCTTCCAAATAATCAATCGCCGTCTTATCCAAGGTAAGCGTCACTTGAATATCCAACGTAGCCCCTGCCTTCGCCGTGATTACGCCGTCTATCTTTTTGCCGTCTACAAGCCATTCCGTCTTGGAATTTTCAAACATATGCGCTTGTTCGGAAACGGTCATTTTATCGTTGGCAAGCGTTTCCGTCATCGCTTCGTGGTTGACGGAGAAGGAAAGCTCTTTGTCGCCAAAGTTGGTGAGCTTGAAATGCATTTCATAAACGCCCGTCTTTTCTTCGTCGTCGCCAAGCTCTAATTTGGGACGGTAGTCGTTTTCCGCTACGTCCGTCCAAAGATACGCGCTCGTACCGCCGATTACGTTTTCCAGCTTCGCAACGCCCGCGCCCTGTTTACGGGGAGAGTACAAAAGTCCGTCTTGGTCGTAAACCATACCCGCCGTACTCATCGTCAGCTGCATTGCCAAACGGTTGATTTCCACGGGATTAGTGATACCAAGGTCTTTTTCGATATACGAACGTACCACCGCCATAAAGCCCGCCATATTCGGCGAAGCCATGGACGTACCGCTCTGTTCGCCGTAGCCGCCGGGTACGGTGGACGTAATTTCGCCGCCGTGCGCCGTGATTTCAGGCTTTAATTTCAAATCGTGCGTCGGGCCCCAGGACGAGAATTCACTCATAAACGGTCCCGCTACAAATTCTTCGCTGAGCGTCAACGTGCCCACACGCTTAATTTTTCCCGCCTTGATTTCTTCGGACGTGTAATTCATCGCCGCGTCCACAAGCTTTTTGCCTGCGTTCATCGTCAAGGAAACGGAAGGCACGGGGTTGTCGATTTCGCCAAGGTTCATACGGATAACGCCCGAAACGTTGTTGTAAACGATGACGCCGATTGCGCCCACTTTCATCGCTTCTTCCACCTTTTCCTTGAAGGTGGTGTCGCCACGTTGAATAAGCGCGATTCTATTCAAACTGTTGCCCTGCGAATCTTTAAAGAGATTTTTGATAAGCGAATAGTCGGAAGCAAGACCTTTACCGCCTACTACGACATATTCGAATTCCGTTTTATTATATTTTTCCGTCAACGTTTTGACAAATTCGTAAGGGTTGCCTTCTGCATCGCGTGCTTCTTCATAGAAGACGAACGCCTTATTTTCTTCGCTGTCTACGTTGGCAGCAAAATAACCCGCTTTTTGCCCGTTGATACTTGCAACGGACAAAGCCGCAGGATAGGTGGAAGGCGAGCCTACCGTACCCGAATCGGGGTTGGTGGCAAGGTTTGTACCGTATACGCCGCCGTAGCCCGCGCTGTAATCGTTGCTCGCCGCGCAAATGAGCGAAATGCCCGCTTGCTTGATACGGTTGTACACTTCGTTGAGCATTTCCCCTTCGTCGTCGCCGTCGTTGGTGGAAGTAAACCCGCAGGACGTACCCAGGGACATATTGATGACGTCAACGCCGAGCTTTACGCAGTCGTCCAAAGCCGCCACGATGTCTTCCGAAACCGCGCCGCCAAGGTCGGGATCGTCCAAATCGTCGGTGAACACTTTACAAATGACAAGCTGGCAATCGGGAACTACCCCTTTAAAGGTTTCCGCAACGGGATTGCCGTCCTTGTCGGTATAGCCGCCGACGTCATAGCCGCCGATGATACCCGCTACGTGCGTACCGTGGTTGGAATAGGACGGATATACGTCGGGATCGTCGTCCGCGTAGTCGAACGCGAAAGGCACTTTGTCGCTGACGTATACGTCTTTTGCGCTCAGCTTGCCCGAAGTGCGCATTTCCGCGGACAATTCAAAGGAAGAACTGTCTAATACGCTCTTTACGTACGCTTGATCCCAAGCAAGCTCTACGCCGTCCTTGGAAAAGCCTTGGAACGCAGCGTGGGTGTAATCCAAGCCCGTATCGAGCACGGCAACGACCTGCCCTTCGCCATACGCGTCTACAAATTCGGACGAATCGTAAATACCCGTTTTATACACTTCCGTTTCGTTGGTCGTAACACCCGAAGTGTCTACTTCCGCCGTTTTGGGTTCTGCGTACGCCGTGGTGATGACTACGCTTTCCACGCCCGCTATCTTTTTGATTTCGGAAACGTGCTTGGTGTTGATTTCAATCGCCACGCCGTTGAGTACTGTGTCATAGCCCCCTTTGTAGGAATAGGAAATGCCCATTTTGGACAATTTTTTCAAAAATGCGTTTTGCTCGCTTTTGATTTCCGCCTGCGCAAGATTGCCCGAAAAGGAATCCAAATACGAAGCGACGGGTTCGCCCTTCGCTCTGTCCGTCAAAGGCGCTTTATCCAACGTAACGATAACCGTGCGGGTTTCGTACTTGGGCGCAACGTTTTCCGCCTTGATGACCGATGAGTTGAAGTTTTCTTCCATCAGCTTGGACGTGTCGTATTTACCCGTCACGTTTTTGAAAGCAACCCCGTCTGCCGCTGCGGTGGATTGAAGCGCGGAGTTTGCAAGCGCGTCTGCGTCACTACGGACAAAGCCTTCTACGGCGAGCGTAGAAAGCATCATCGTCGATAATATGCCGCAAGCAATGCGTTTGGTGAGTTTCGTCATATAACCTCCCAACCGAAAAATCGGTTTTCTCATTTTACCTGTTTGAAAATAGCGTCTATGGGCATTTGTGCCGTTCGCATAATAGCCCATTTTAGTTTTACCCTATTATTGTACACCCATTCCCCTATTTTGTCAAGTTTTTTTTGTAAGTGTGATAGTTTACTATCACAAATGCGTGTGAAAGTTTTGTGTATTATGCATTTTTTGCATAAACCCCTTAAAAAATAAGCCCTTTTTTACACAAAAAAAGAGCAAGAAAAAGGAAAACCCTTGATTCTTGCTCCGTTTTGCTACGTCGAGAAAAAATTATCTTTGCACTCTGCCGCTTGCGTCGCCGCCTGCAAGATTTTTTACTTCCGCAAGGGAAACCATATTATAATCCCCTTCGATGGAGTGCTTCAAGCAGCTTGCCGCCACCGCAAACTCGATTGCGCTTTGCGCGTCGTAGCCGTTGACAAGGGAGTAAATCAAGCCGCCGCCAAAGCTGTCGCCGCCGCCTACTCTGTCTACGATATGCATCGAATATTTCTTGGAGAACACCGCTTTGCCGTCCGTATAAAGCATACCCGACCAGTCGTTGTCGTTTGCGGATTTGCTTTCGCGGAGCGTAATCGCTACGCCCTTGAAATTAAATCTATCCGTCAGCTTTTTCGCAACGGAAATATAGCCTTCTCTATCCAGCTTGCCGCCGTAGATATCCGTGTTGTCCGCTTCGATACCGAATACGTCCTTCGCGTCTTCTTCGTTGGCGATGCAATAATCGATATACTGACAAAGCTCGCCCATCACTTGCCCTGCTTTTTCCTTGCTCCAAAGCTTTTTGCGGAAATTAAGGTCGCAAGAAACGGTAATATTCTTTTCCTTTGCTTTTTTGCAGGCTTCCACGCAAATTTCCGCCATACCGTCGGACAAAGCGGGAGTAATACCCGTGAAGTGGAACCATTCTACGCCGTCGAAGATTTTATCCCAGTCGAAGTCGGATTTTTCCGCCATTGCAATGGAAGAATAGGCTCTGTCGTAGATAACCTTGGACGGGCGTTGGCTTGCCCCCTTTTCGCAATAATAAATCCCCACTCTTTCGCCGCCGCGGACGATTTTGCTGGTATCCACGCCGAATTTACGCAAGGAATTTACCGCCGATTGCCCGATTTCGTGGGCGGGGAGCTTGGATACGAACGCTACGTCCATACCGTAGTTAGCAAGGGATACCGCTACGTTTGCTTCCGCGCCGCCAAAGGTCGCTTGGTATTTTTCGCTTTGTACGAAGCGAAGATAGCCTTCGGGCGCAAGTCTTAACATCAATTCACCAAAAGTTACGATTTTTTTCATTGTTTTATCTCCATTTTATCCAAAGATTCTTTTACGAAAAAGCTGCCGCCGATGGCTTCGATTTTATCCCAAGCCAAAAACTCGTCGATATTGCTTCTATCCACGCCGCCCGTAGGAATAAATTTGATTTGGGGGAAGGGCGCAGCCAAAGCCTTCATCGCTTTCAAACCGCCGTACACGTTTGCGGGGAAAAATTTTACCGTCGTAATACCAAGTTCCAACGCCGCCATAATTTCGGTGGGCGTTACGCAACCGGGATAATACGGTACGTTTTTCTTTTTACAAATTTTCGCAACCGCAGGCGAAAGCCCCGGGGATACGATAAACTGCGCGCCCGCTTTCAAAGCGGCGTTGCATTGCTTTGCGTCGATAACCGTGCCTGCGCCGACGTGCATATCGGGATAGTTTTTGCAAGCGTATGCA
>JBGVRC010000140.1:0-1667 GCA_045128055.1 Candidatus Scatosoma sp.
GTTGAATGCGTAATACTTCGGTAAAGTCGTCGTTATAGAAAATCACGGCAAATCCGTTTGAATTGAACACCGCGTCGGCCGCCAAACGATAAAGGAAATCGAACGTTGACGCTTCCGGGCAAGGGCGAATATTTAGCAAGCGGGAAAGTCTGTCGTTTTTGACGGTTATTCCGCGCGCGTCTTTTCGTATCACTTGCGGCGACAATTTCGCAACGTTTGTCGCGATCGCGTTTGCGATTCCTGCGACCGTGGCGTTTTCGCGCAAGTTTCCGGACGTCGCATATTCGCTTCGGTTAAAGAAAATGTGCATTTTCCACGTGAAGCGCGATAAAAACTTTTGAAATATATTCACTACTTCTTAACCTCCTTCCGCTTGTCGTTTTTTAACTGTTTCGCCAGTTTCGCGTAATACTTGCTGCGTACCGTCAGCGCGTCGATAACTGACATAAAACCGTCGATATGCTTTCGCGGCTCGATTTTTACGGGCTTCATTCTTCCGTCGCCGCTATTTATTTGAACGGCAACGTTCAAAAAATGCGATTTCAAAAGTTGATTTTGTCCGATCTCGATTTTCCGGTCTTTCACCGTTCCTTCGAATTCCTTTAAGACGGGGGAAAGGTTCGTACCCTGAAAAACGTCGTCGGTATGGAATCCTGCTTTATTCAAATCTTGTATCAAGTATTGAATCGAATAACGGTCGTATCCCACTTGAAGCGGACGTATTTTGTATTGTCGTAAAAGCATTATCAGCCAGTTATAAATATCGTGATAGTCGATAAAATGATCGCCGGATACGGTAATAAATCCACGTTCGACGAACGTTTTATACGGTACGCCTTCTTCTTCGGTCGCCCGCTCGATACGGTCGGCCGGCATAAAGAATTGTGTAATTACGTACAATTTTTCTTCCCGCTCAATGACGACCGAAGCCGCCGTCAAGTCGGTTGTTTGTGAAGCGTCGATACCCGCCACGCAATAACACCCGGCGAAATCTTCGATCGAAAGTTCTTCGTTTGAAATCTTGTCGACGTCGGGGTAAGATAGCCACGCAACGGCGGAATTTTGCTTAATATTGCAGTATTTACACAGAAATTCGGCGCGTTTTGATAGCGAATTTCGCGCGATTTTTATTTCTTCAAGGTAAAAATCGACCGAAACAGAAACGCCAAGATTCGGATTCGCTTTCTTTAATTCTTCGATCGAATCCCACTTTTCCACGTCGTCGATCATATACAAAAACGGAAGCAGACGGGCTTCATCACCGCCCAGCAAAAAGGCGGTTGAACGCTTTATCAGTTCGTCGTAAATTCCGTTATCAAGATAACCGGCGGTGGATATGGAAAGTATAAGCGGCTGGCGACGTGCGCCAAGCGCTGACTTCATAACTTCATATTGCTTCAAGCCCGGTTCGCCCAGCCACGCTTCTATTTCGTCGCATACGGTCAAATGCGGGTTGAAGCCGTCGGATTTCTTGCTATTAAAAGCAAGTCGACGGATACTTGTATTTAAGTCGGCGATATATATATCCGATCGCCGCTTTTTCGTTAAATCAGGGTCGCTTAATTCGGGGTCGCTCTGTACGATTTGATAGAACGCGTCGAATACAAGGTCGGCTTGTTCCAGTTTGGGCGCAAGACAAAAGATTTTCGCGCCGTATTCGCCGTCGA
>JBGVRC010000141.1:0-27840 GCA_045128055.1 Candidatus Scatosoma sp.
AATATGACATATGTATGCCTGTATAATACAAAATTCAAGCTTTTTTCCCATAAAATTGCTTTTTACGGTCAAAAAACACGAACAAAACGCAAACGGAACACGAACGCAAAAAGCGACGGCGATGAAAAAAACGTAGCGAAGCGAAAGCCGATGGGATTTTGCCGTATTTTTTTTGCAAATCCATTGATTTTTTCATAAATTCGTGGTATAATAATTCCGTATGAAAAAAATCACGGTGAAAATTGCATCTTGGCTTGGTTGCAGCGCCCTTCTTTTATCGGGGGCGGCACTTTTGCGTACGCAAAATTACCAAGCGGAAGCAAGGGAAGGTCAGCCTGCCGCGCTTTCGGCGGCTTCGTCCCTGCCCACCCAGTTACTTTCGCCAAGCTCGTACGAAGAATACCTGCGCTTAAACACACCTTCCGACGCGGCGGTGGCGGGCAATTATACGGCGATTGCGGACGAAACGACCATTTACCTTTTCGACCGCGACGAAAACGCGTATTTTGCTTACGAACATAAATCCAAGGTCACCAAGCTGCAATTCGACCTTTCGGAAACGCTGTACTTTTTAGACGAAGATATGCGGCTGTACACACTCGACCCGCAAAGCGCGCAAACGGAAAACGCCGCTGTCAAAACGGAGCTTTCCTGTACCACTTTTTTAATCCAAGAAAACGATTTGTACTACACCGTAGAATCGGGCGGCAACGCCAAAATCAGCAAGACCGATTTAGCTTCTCTTGGGGAAACGAGTACGACCCTGGTCGAAGCCGTCACCCCCGGTCCTACGCTTACGTATTATAACGAAAAAATTTACTATACGTCAGGCAGAGAGCTTTGGACGTACGACGGGCAATATAACGACAAGCAATTCGTCGCCATTTTCCCCCATATTTCCAAAATCACCGCCACCACCATTTTAGACGGCGTCATCTTGGTATGCTCCAACACGGAAGAAGGCAAAACGCAAAACAGCCAAAACCTGTTCGCCTATTCCCTTACCGAACTGTTGGAAACGAGCAGCTCTACCAAAGCGACAGAGCTTCCCACCGACGAAGAAGGGGGCTACGTAGCCTTATCCCAGCACGGCGGCTACGTCTACGCGGTAAAAAACAACGCCGTAAAGCAATACGACGTCCACGCCAACGCCTTCACAAGCTTTGAAATTTGCGATACGTCCGATTCCCTGCACCGCTTAAACGACGGCGCGGAAACCTGCTTGGTTGGGGATTTGCTCCTGATTGCCGACAACGGCAACGAGCGTATCAGCGTTTACGACGTAAAAGAAAAAACCTACCGCCAGCCCATCACCATCAGCTTGGCGGCAAAATATTTGGCTTCCGACGGCGAAACGGTGATGGTCGCAAACGATAATTTGGCGATACTCTACGATTTACAAGCGGAAAACTACGGACAAAAATTAGCCGTATTCAACAGCTTCGACTCCGTTTTGAAAGGCGTCGTCGGCGTATACGGCAAGTATTATTTCGTCACCCCCGACTATCGCTACGTCGCGGAAAAATCGGAAGAAGCTTGGACGCTCTCCGCTCCCAGCCTTGCCAACGTATCCGCTACCCTACTGACGGCGGACGCCTACGGATATTTGTACGTAGCAGGCGGCGGCAGCGTGTATAAATACAGCGAAGAACAGTTTTTCTTGGACGCGGAACGGGAAAAGGTTTGCGAAGAGTTCCCGACGGGCGCGGACAAAATGCTCGTGGACTACGCAGGCAATTTGTACGCCTTAAAGGAAGGTGCATTACAAAAGCTCGGCGGCGAAAGCTATGCCTTGAACACGCCGCTCGTCTACACCCAAACGGCGCAGCTCCGTTCGTTTGCGTTCGGCATTGAAGAAAATATCACCTATCTTTTATACGACGAAGATTATTTGGCGACAACCACCCTTTTGGATTTGCCCACCGTGCAAAAAATAGCGGTGAACGGCGCGGACGAAAGCATTTTCGCCAAGGAAAGCGCAAGCTTCCAAGTGGTAGAAACCAAGCCCAACACGCTCACCGTGCGCTTTGATATGGAAAAATTATCGGGCGCGGAGCTTTTCCCCTATCTTTCCTACGAAAGACGGAGCGAGCCCTTTATCGCCTTGAAGTTGGGCGAAAGCGGGCAGTACGACGTCTTGGCGGTGTACGATGAAGAAAAGGAAGAATATTTCACCTGCCTTGCGTTGAGCGATTTTTGCCAAAGCGCAGACGCATACTGCAAGGAATACGAAACGCAAACCATCGGGTATTTGACCAACGACGTGCAGATGTATAAATTCCCCTATTTAACCGACCTTCTCACCGTGGATAAAATGGACGGCGGCAAGCAGGTCACCTTGCTTGGAGAAGTGGAAAAGCTGGATTATAAATATTACCACGTAGCCTACGAAACCGCAGACGGAGCGGTGATAAGCGGCTACGTACCCGTCAATTACGTCACCCCCTTTAACGGCGCGCCCCCCACGGTGCAACAGGTGACGGCGGAAAACAGCACGGACGGTATGGATATGCTTTGGCGCAGTATCTATCTCGTTTTGGGCTTTGGCGTGGTTGCGATTTTAGTGGACGTATTGATTTTGAAAAAGCGCAAAAACGACGATTGATTTCGTCAAAATATCGCCACGCAAGCTATAATAAAATAAGGCGCTGTCGCAGCCGAATGTTGAGATAGAGCCTAAAAAATAAATAAAAGGAGAAAAAATATGTCAGACGGTTATCCAAGTACAAGCGTTACCCCGCTAAGTTTCGTTGATAAAACGCTTTTTTTCTCCTGCAATTTGAAATAAAGCCGTCTTATCGGCGTTTCTTTGACGGTACGCTACCCAAGATTTCGACGAATATTTTTGGAGATAGAGTATGGAAAAAGAAATTTTTGCATTATTACAACAAGCCGATTTTTCGCAAGCTGCGGAAATCGCAAACAAATACGAACCGAGCGAGCTTATTGCCCTTTTACAAGAATTAGACGACGACGCGCTTTCGGCGTTTTGTCACGCTTTGGACAGCGACTTTTTGGCGGAAGCTCTGGTTTTATTAGAGCCTTCCCTGCAAGAAAAAATCCTTGGCTGTTTGCAAGACGAAGCCTTGGAAAAGGTTATGGACGAAGTTTCCGTGGACGACACGGTGGAAATCATCGAAGATATGCCGCAGGAAATTATCCGCCGTATCGCGGAAACGGACGATATTTTGTCTTTGCTGGAAGATAGAAACTACGCCGTGTTAAAGCCCTTGCTTTCGGATATGAACGCCAAGGACCTTGCCGAAGTTTTTGAAGAAACGGAACAGGACAAGGACCTATTGATTTTGTTCCGCATCTTGCCCAAGGATTTGGCGGCGGAAACCTTTGTTGAAATGGATTCCGACGTGCAAAAACGCTTGATTGTAAAGCTGAGCGACAGAGAGCTTAAAGAAGTCTTAGACGAGCTGTTTTTGGACGACACGGTAGACTTGATTGAAGAAATGCCCGCCAGCGTCGTCAAGCGTGTTTTGGCGCAAAGCGACAGCGAAACCCGCGCCTATATCAACGATATTTTGAAATATCCGAAAGACAGCGCAGGCAGCATTATGACCATCGAGTTCGTTTCCCTGCGCCCCGATATGACGGTGGACGACGCGTTTGAACGCATACGCCGAACGGCAATCGACAAGGAAACCATCTACACCTGCTACGTCATTGACGAAACGAACAAAATCATCGGTTTGGTGACGGCGAAACGTTTGATGTTGGCGCAAAAGGACGAGCTGATTTCCGAAATTATGGAAGAAAACGTCATCTACGCCTACACCGAAGACGACAAGGAAGAAGTAGCGCGCACCATTTCCGATTACGGGTTTTTGGCGTTGCCTATCGTAGATAGAGAACGCCGCTTGGTGGGGATCGTCACCGTCGACGACGCAATGGACGTCATCGAAGAAGAAAACACCGAAGATATCGCAAAAATGGCGGCTATGGCGCCTACCGACAAGCCCTATTTGAAAACGAGCGCGTTCACCCTTTGGAAAAACCGTTTTTTGTGGCTTTTAATCCTTATGCTGGGCGCAACCTTTACGGGCTTGATTTTAAACAATTACGAAGCCCAGCTTTCCACCTGCTTGGTGGCTTGCGTGCCTATGATTATGGGTACGGGCGGGAACTCCGGTTCGCAGGCTTCCGTAACCGTCATTCGCGCCCTTTCCCTTGGCGAAATCCAAACCAAGGACGTGGGAAAGGTGATTATAAAGGAACTGCTCACTTCCCTTTTGCTTGGCGTCACCCTTGCAATCGCTTGCTTTGCAAAGCTCGTTTTGCTGGACGGAATGTTGCTTGGGTTTGACGGCTATACCTACGAAGTTTGCCTGGTAGTATCACTTGCCCTGCTTTGCACGGTGGTCGTAGCCAAGCTCGTCGGCGCGATTTTGCCTATTTTAGCAAAGCTTTGCCGCCTTGACCCTGCGGTGGTTGCAAACCCTTTCATCACCACCATCGTGGACGCCGTTTCGGTGATTTTGTTCTGTTATTTATCCATCGGCATTTTGCCGTAAAACAAATTTGCATTTTAAAAGGCTTTGGAAATTTCCCAAAGCCTTTTCGTTTGCGTTTAATCGTTAAATTGTGGAATGGACGCGTACCTGCCCCCGTCGTCGGGCAAAACCGTCACGATGTTTTTGCCTGCGTTTTCTTCCCGTTTGGCAAGCGCGATTGCCGCCGCTACGTTTGCACCCGAAGAAATGCCCACGTATAAATTTTCTTGTTTTCGCAAAAGCTTCGCCGTCGCAAACGCTTCTTCGTCCGTCACCGTCAGCACTTCGTCGTAGATATTTCTATCCAGCACGGCAGGCACGAAATTTGCGCCTATCCCTTGAATACCGTGCGCCGCCGCCTTGCCCCCCGACAACAGCGGAGATTTTTGCGGTTCTACCGCCACAACGCGAATAGCCGCATTTTTCTCCTTTAAAAATTTACCTATCCCCGTCAACGTGCCGCCCGTGCCGACCGCCGCGACGAAAATATCCGTTTTTCCGTCCGTTTGCGACCAAATTTCCGGCGCGGTCGTTTGGTAGTGCGCCGCCGCGCAGGCGGGATTGTTGAACTGATCGGCAAGCACGCTGTTTTGCGTGTTGTTTACGATTTCCAACGCCCGTTCCACCGCGCCTTGCATCCCTTTTTTGCCGTCGGTCAGCTCGACTTCGCCGCCGTAGCTTTTGATGAGCGCTATCCGTTCTACGCTCATGCTATCGGGCATAACGATAATCGTTTTATAGCCGCGTTTTTTGCCGACGAGAGCCAAACCCACGCCCGTGTTTCCCGACGTAGCTTCGACCATGGTGCCGCCATTTTGCAATTTGCCGTCCTTTTCCGCTTGGTCGATAATCGCAAGGGCAACCCTATCCTTGATAGACCCGCCCGCGTTTTCGCTTTCCACTTTGGCGTACAAAGCCGCTTTTAAATTGTAGATTTTTTCGATATTTTGCAACCGCGCGAGCCGCGTATTGCCTATCTTGATTATTTCGTCCATATCGTTCTCTTTATTGTATGCAATATTGTAAAATTTCGTCGGGATCGTCTATCAAAACGGTCGCTCCGTTTTCTATCAAGAAATCTTTATCCTTAAAGCCCCAAGTGACGGAAATGCAAGCCACGCCTGCGTTTTGCGCCGTTTGGATATCCACTTCGCTGTCCCCCACGTACGCCGTTTTTTGCTTGTCCGCGCCCAGCTTTTCCATCACGGCAAGCAGGGAATCGGGGGCGGGCTTTTTGCGTACGCCGTTTGCTTCGTCTTCTCCCACCGCCGCCAAAAGCAAGCCGCCGAAGTATTCTTCCGCGAGCTTTTTCACCGCAAAATCCGCTTTGTTGGATACCACCGCCGTTTTTATCCCTTTCGCTTGCAGGTTTTTCAGCAAGGGCAAAATGCCTGCGTAAGCCCGCGTTTCGTCCGCGCAATGCGCCGCGTAATATTCCTTAAACGCCTGCAAAACGGCTTCGAAAAGGGGCGTTTCTTTACCGATTGCCCGCTTTATCAGCATTGCGATCCCGTTGCCGACAAAAGAGCGCACTTCGTCCTTGGTACGCTTGGGAAAGCCGTATTTTCCCAAAGCGAAGTTGACCGCGGCGTGCAAATCCGCCAAGGTGTCGAGCAGCGTTCCGTCTAAATCAAATACAATAGTCTCGTACATGGTAACCCCGTTTATTGCAAAATCTCGCGAATTCTCTCTACGGCTTCCGCGCGGTTGTCGCTGCCCGTTTTGACGTAAATGGACGAAACGTAATTTCTCGTCGTGCCTTCGGAAAGCTTCAACGCCGATGAAATTTGGCGGTTGGTAAAACCTTCGTACATCATCAAGGCAATTTCCACTTCTCTGTCCGAAAGGGAAAAGGCGCGGGTTAGACGAATTTCTCTATCCGCCGCCACGCGCGTCGCTGCGTCCGCTATTCTTCGCGCGATCTTCGCAGGGAGAATGGTGTCCCCTGCGTAGGCGTTTTTGACGGCGTCAATCAATGCGTTGCCGCCGATGTCTTTTAATAAATAGCCGCTTGCTCCGTTGTTGATAGCGTTTAAAATATAGTCGCTGTCGTCAAACGTCGTCAAAATAATCACTTTGCAGGCGGGATATTCCGTTTTGATACGCTGGGTTGCGACGACGCCGTTCATATTCGGCATACGGATATCGAGCAAAACGACGTCCGCCGCCTTTTGTTGCATTTTCGCAAGGGCTTCTACGCCGTCCGCAGCCAAAGCCACGACTTCCAAGCTTTCGTCCGTGGCCAACACGTTTGCGATTTCTTGGGCGAGCTCCGTTTGGTCGTCTACGACCATTACCTTGATTGTAGCCATATCTATCCCCTTTTCTTATTTTTCATTATCCGCAGGCAGCGTAACGCGCAGCTCTACGCCTTCGTTTTCTTCATAGTCAAGCGCTATTTCGCCGCCGAAGGCTCTTGCTCTGTCCTGCATAGACGTCAAGCCGAAGCCGAACTTGATTTCCCCTTTTACGCCCTTACCGTTGTCGGAGAGCAAGAAGTGCAAGCTTTCGTTTTCTTTTTTAAACTCGAACCAAAACGCCGTAGCGCCGCCGTGGCGCAAGCTGTTGGAAATGCCTTCTTTGAGCGTATTGCAAAGGAAACGAAACTTGGCGTCTGAAAGCGTTACGTCTTCGATTGCCGAACGAATGGCGATACCCGTGCCGTCCGTGGATTCGTGAATAATCTTTTCAAAGGCTGTTTTTAGCGAAGCTTTGGCGGTATTGCCCGAAAGCAAATGCACGCTGTCGCGCAATTCTTCCAAGGCGTGCTTGGCTTGCAAATTCGCCGCGACGATTTTGGATTTGGCTTCGGCGGGGTTCTCTTCCACGATCCGCTTTGCCGCTTCCGTTTGCATAATAACGGTGGTGAGCGAATGTCCCGCGGTGTCGTGGATGTCCTTGGCTATGCGTTGGCGTTCTTCCAAAGCGGTCACTTCCGCTACGACCGCGTACGCTTTTTCCAGCTCTTTTTTGCTTTCGTCCAGCTCTTGCAGCGTTCTATGCAAGCGAAGATATTGACGATAGAACGCAAGCGTTATGTGTAAAATAATAAAGTGCATAAAAAGCGCGAGCGCCGCGCCGAACGCGTCCTGTAAAATTTCCGTCAAGCCTGCTTCGGAAATGACAAGTTGCTTTGCCGTGTAACAGCCTGCGTATAAGGGTACGACCGCGCCGAAAATGGTAAACGAAGCCCGAAGGTTGGGCGCGCCGATGTATAATTCGCTTAAAATGATGATATAGATGGTGATGGGATGCGTGCCGTCGGCTATGAATAGGATACAGCACGAACAAAGCATATTGATAACGGAAAAAATTACGTCCTTGCCGCTTTGTCTAAACGCGAACAGCTGCAAGCTTTTGGAAAGCGCGAGCCCGCCTGAACAAGCTAACAGCGCGATATATAAAATTCCGCCGTAGGACTTCTCCCAAAACCGCATTTGTTGCCAAAGCATCAAGACTTCGACCAAGACGAGCAGGACGTATAAAAGCACCTTAAAAAAAAGGACGAATTGCCGTTCGTTTCTAAAATCGTAGTGGCCAAACAAACGCAAGAAATAGTTGCGGAAGCGTTTTTCTTCCCCTTTTTCCTGCGCTTTGCTTTTGGTATGCAGTTGTTCCTTTTTCGCTTTCGACATATTTTTTCCTTTTGGTTAGGCTAAGCCTAAGGCTTCGTTTGCGTTTGGATTATCGTAAGATTTTGATTACGTTGTCGGGGGTGTAATCTTCGCTGATGTTTTTCAGCTCGCCCACGTTGTAATAGCTGTACGCGCCGTTTGCTCCGTAGATGATATGGTCGCATAAAATTACGTTATGCGCCGAACAAAGCATTTGGCATTTCCTTGTCATTTCTTCGTCCTTTACCGACGGTGCGGGATTGCCCGACGGATGATTGTGGACGATGACTACTCCGGACGGCTTATACTCTATCAAAAGCTTGGTAAAGCATTCTGGATGGATAATCACCTTTTCCACCCCGCCGTCAAATTTCTTTCGTTCGATAATATAGCCGTTTTCGTCCAACAAAAACACGTCCAACGTTTCTTCTTGCGGGTATTCGGGTAAGTTTTTTAAATAATGGATAAATTTTTCGTAATCGTATTTTCCGTGATAGCCTTTACTCATCGAGCGGGCGTAGGAATTGCAAAGCTGACCGAGCGCGTACAGATAAATGGCTACGTTTTCGCCTACGCCTTCCACGGATAATAGCTCTGCCCGCGTTGCCAAAAGCAGGTTTTGCAACGTGCCGAAACGGGACAAAAGGCGGTGCGCCAAGTCGCTGGTGTTGCGGCGGGGCATTGCGTTGAACAATAAAATTTCTAAATACTCGTATTCGGTTAAATCTTCCCGCTTTGCTTTTTCTATCAAGCGGCGTCTATGTCCGCTGTGCGGCAAAGCTTTGTCTTGCGTATCTTTCATTTTTTTCTCATATTTCCCGTTTATAAGGCGGAAGAAAGGTTATTTTACATATTTTCGTATATTGTAACATACTTTACGAAAAATGTCAAAGACAGACTTTAAAAAAATATTATTTTTTTATATATTGCCTTTATTTTGTTTACCAAAAGCTTTTTTTCGTGTATAATAATAATGTCGAGCTTCGACGAATTTTATAAGGACGTGATTTTATGAACAGCGTAATGACGAAATATTTTGACGAAATCGTAGCTTCTACCGTGGGAATTTTGAAATTTGATTCTTCCTTGCAGGAAGCCGTGGAAAATTGTCCCTTTGGCAAGGGCGCGGCGGATTGTTTGCAATATTTTTTAAGCCTTGCGGACGGTATGGGCTTCGAAACGCATAACTACGACAATTACGTAGGCGAAGTCGTTTTCGGGAAAGGCAAGGATTTTGCGATTTTGGCGCATTTGGACGTCGTGCCTGCGGGAAGCGGCTGGAAATATCCGCCCTTTGACGGCGTAATCAACAACGAAGTTTCCGACGGCGGCGTTACGGGCAAAAAAATTTGGGGACGCGGGGCTATGGACGACAAAACGCCCGCTATCGTGTGCTTGTATGCCTTGAAGGCGTTAAAAGACGAAGGAATTTGCCCGAATAGAACGATCAAGCTTATCGTTGGTTGCAACGAAGAAGCGGGCTGGAAGTGCATAGATTATTACAATCAAGTTGCCGTTATGCCCGAAGAAGGGTTTACCCCTGACGCGGACTTCCCCGTTATCTACGCAGAGAAGGGAATTTTGCATTTTAGCTGCTCTTTCCCGATAAAGGAAGCACCCATGTCCGCGTTGAAAGCGGGCGAACGGGTGAATATGGTATGCGCGGAAGCGCAGGCTACGCTCACGAGAAAGGCCGCGGAAGGCTTGGTTGGCTATAACAATCCTATCGTCGGTACGGCTTTGTCCTACGATAACACGACGAATATTTTGCGCGCGGTGGGTAAGTCGGCGCACGGGTCTACCCCCGACAAGGGCGCGAACGCTTTGCAGGCGATTTTGGCGTTTTTGTCTACCCTGAACGAAGAGTGCAAGGCGGCGTACGATTTGTTGTTTACGGACGTTGCGGGTTTGAAAACGATGCAAGACGAAACGGGCTTTTTGACGATGTCCCCCGACTTGGCTTCGTATGCCAACGGCGTTTTGAAAATTACGACGGATATTCGTTTCCCGTCCACCCACGCTTTGCAAGAAATCACCGATATTTTGGACGCGCGCGGCGTTGCGTACACGGTGGATAATTACCAACCGCCTTTGTACAACGACCCAAACGGCAAGCTTATCAAAACCTTGATGGGCGTATATAATTCCGCGACGGGCAAAAACGCTACCCCTATCGCCATCGGCGGCGGTACGTACGCGCGGGCTTTGAAGTGCGGTTGCGCGTTCGGCCCTGAAATGCCCGGCGACGAAGCCACCATTCACCAAGCCAACGAATACGTTACTTTTGAACAAATCCGTGTGATGAGCGATATTTATTATAACGCCATCAAGGCGGTGACTGTGGAAAGCGAAAAAGCGCGCCTTGCCACCGTGACGATGCGTTACGTATAACGATACCCTTTGGATATGAAGCTCCCCGCCCAAAGCTTTGGGCGGGGAGTTTTTTACAAAAGGCTCTGTCAGAATAGACGGTTGATTAGCGGCTTGCCACGTTTTTACGAAAAAATACAAGAAAGACAAGCTTTTCGCAAGGGCGCATACCCCCAGCGGTCTGCAACCGAGCGAAAAGCGTAGAATTTTACAGGATTTTTCCGTTAAAAATCAACCGAATGTTGGGATAGAAGCCTTATAAAAAAGATATACGGTACGCGTTTTACACGCGTACCGCATACCTTTTAGTGAGAGAATATGAAAAAAGTTAGTATAGTCTGTTTTGGTACTTCTTTAAAAACTCTCGTATGTACCGCGAAGATTATCTTTTCCGACAATCTATCCGCTTACTACGCGGCGCGGGGAGCTTTCGCTCTATCGCAAATAGGCGCACTTACCCTTTTTGCAACTTGTATTTTACTCTTTTTTTGTGTTTATATTGTGATAGGTTTGTGATAGAAGAGTGAAAATAATAAATAATTAACAAAAAATGTTTATAATTTGCATTTTTTACCATTCTATTTCGATTTATTTTTTCAAAGTTGCTTATAAAAATGTGTCCGTAAAGTTGGAGCGCATTATAAAAAGCTGTTATAGACGCTTTCCGCGACGCGGATTCCGTCGGCTGCGGACGAAGTGATACCGCCTGCGTAGCCTGCGCCTTCGCCGCAAGGGAACAAGCCCTTGACGGATACCGATTGACAGGTTTCGTCGCGGTCGATGCGAATGGGAGAGCTGGTGCGGGATTCCACGCCCGTCAAAAGCGCGTCGGGGTGGGCGAAACCGCGAAGCCGTCTATCCATATCGACAACGGCGTGCTTTAAGGCGGAAATCACCGCTTGGGGCAAGGCTTCGCGAAGGTCGGCAAACACCGTTCCCGCCGCGTAGGTGGGCAGGACTTCGCCAAAGCTTGCGCCTGCTTTGTCCTGTAAAAAATCCCCTACCTTTTGCACGGGCGCGGCGTAGGTTTTTCCGCCCGCTATATAAGCGGCGCGTTCTATTTTACGTTGAAATTCCACGCCTGCCAAGGGGTGTTCCGAGCCGAAATCGGCGCGCGTAACCTGCGCGATCAACGCCGAGTTGGCATTTTTACCGTCGCGGGCGTAATTGCTCATACCGTTGGTGACGACGCCCCCTTCTTCGCTGGTTGCGGGCATTACGTAGCCGCCCGGGCACATACAAAAGGTGAACACCGCTCTATCCTGCGCATGGGAAACGAGCTTGTAATCGGCGGCAGGGAGCAAGTTATAATTTTTGCCGTACTGGGAAAAGCCGATTTTGTCCTGCAAATGCTCGATACGTACCCCGACTGCGAAATCTTTGGCTTGCATTTGCACGCCGCGGGCGTAAAGGGTTTCGAAGGTGTCGCGCGCGCTGTGGCCGATGGCAAGCACCACCGCAGAAACGGGGATAATCTCTTCTTTATTTTCAGAATTTGCGCCCACCATGTCCGCGTTGAACGTTTTTACCGTCGCGGAAACGACCTTGCCGTTTTCGACACGAATATCCTGCAAACGGGTACGGAATTTTACTTCGCCGCCCTGCGATAAAATATATTCGCGCATATTTTTGACGACGGTTTTTAATTTATCGCTGCCGATATGGGGCTTTGCGAGCCATAAAATTTCTTCAGGCGCGCCAAACTGCGCGAAGGTACGCAACACCTGCCTATTTAACGGGCTGTGCGTTTGGGTGTTTAATTTTCCGTCCGAAAAAGTGCCCGCTCCCCCTTCGCCGAACTGGATATTGCTTTCCGTGTCCAAAATTTTCGTTTGGAAAAAGCCGTTTACCCGTTTTTCCCGTATTTCCACGGGGTCGCCGCGCTCGATAACGAGCGGCGTAATCCCGCGCGCAAGCAGTTGCAGGGCGCAAAATAGCCCCGCGGGCCCTGCGCCGACGACAAGCACCTTATTTTCGGGTTGTTTTGCCTTGGGCAGTTTTTCCAAAACAGGATTTTCTTCCTTATAAGCATCCTTGCTACATTCTACCGTATACACGTAGCGCAAATTGTTTTTATCGCGCGCGTCCAAAGATTTTTTCTTGATGGCAAAATAATTCGGCTTGCAACCAAGCTTTTTTTGCGCGATTTTTACAAGCTCGCTCTCGTTTGCCGTAACGGGGAGCTTTATATCGGAAATTGTAAGTAAACGCATACCTACCCCCATCATTTTTGTAAAATTCCGTCCGCTACCTTACAAGCCGAAGCGTACGCCCATTGTAAATTAAAGCCGCCGCAGGCTCCGTCCACGTCCAAAATTTCGCCTGCGAAATACAAGCCCTTGGCGTATTTGCTTTGCAGGTTTTCGTCCGTTTCCGCAAGGGGTATCCCCCCTTTTGTGACCTGCGCGTAGTCAAAGCCCAAGCTGCCCGTAATTTTTAAGGGAAAGTCTTTGACAAGAGAAATTGCGCGGTCTATATCCCCGTCGGCGCGGCGGAAAATCGCCCTGCCGATTTGGTTGTTGACGATACCAAACAACAGCTCGGCTTTGGAAACATTCGGTAAAAAGTCGATAGAGATAGTTGCGCCGTCGATTTTGTCGGCAAAATAGGCGGAAAGACGGAAAATGGCGTCCCCCGAAACGCCGTAATCGGTGAAAATGATATCCCCCGTCAAGGAAATTTCTTCGCCTGCGAAGCGCACGGTTGCTTTGCCGTCCGTAACGCGAATACCTTTCAAGGTCTTGGTATGCGCCGTTTCCGTTTTCAACTGTACCAAAGACGGGTACAACGGCGTAAGCGTATGCGAAAAAGCGGTTGCCAGCGCGTACGCGCCGCCGTCCGTACCAAAATTTTTGGCTGCCTTGCCGCCCGTACAAAGGGCTACGTTTTCCGCGAAAAATACTTGCTCGCCGTCCGCGGTTTTTGCGGTGATCGCGTACCTGCCCCCGTCCTTTTTTATGTTTGTAACCGTAGTGGACAAGAGCGTAGGCGCGTTTTGCACGCCGAAACGAAGGGCGTCGGTGAGCGCGGAAGCTTGGCGGGAAGCAGGATATACTCTGCCCCTATCGTCGGGGAGAAGCAACACGCCCAAATCGGCAAAAAACGCCGTCAACTGCGCGTTGGAGTATTCGCGGACGATTGCCTGCGCCCTTTGCGCGCTCGCCTTGCCCTGCACGGAAAAATACCCTTCTTCCGTGACCGAAAGATTGGTGACGTTGCCCTGCCCGTTGCCCGTAGCGGAAAGCTTCCTACCCACCCGTTCCATACGGTCGATGAGCAAAATATTGCTTGGTTTTTCTCCGCGTTGGAGCAGGGTGTTTACTAAAAATAACCCTGCCGCGCCTGCGCCTATGATAATCGTTTTATAAGTTTGCATATTTTTCATAGCTATATTGTAGCTTATTTGCCGACAAATGTCAATTTTTTTATGAAAAACATTATATTTTTCTTGTCTGTGGGCGTTGGCGGCGTATTTTCGATCAATTTCAAAAACTTTTGATTGACTTTTTCGTCTTTTTATATTACAATATACGTACAATATTAGCACCCCCTATTATCAGCCCTTACGGGCGAGCGAAAACAAGGAGTCGTTATGTTCAATCTATATACAATTTGCGCAGGGCAGTTTTCGGCGTTTTTGGAAAGCTGCTGGGCGTATTGCAAAACGCATTTATTCTTTACCATCGTATCGGCGGTTTGCGTACTGCTTTGTATCGTAGCCGTCCTTTTACTGCTTAGACAAAGCGTGAAAATGTCGGCGGTTAGAAAGGAAGCGGAAAGCGCAAACGCATTTTTGGACGCTATGGAAAAAGAGCACGCCGCGCGGGAAAAGGCTTTGCAGGAAGAACAAGCCAAGGCGGAAGAAGAAAAACGCCGCAAGGAAGAACGCAACCAGCAAAAGAAACAGATTGCGGAAGCGGATAAGACCGCCCCGAAAAAATGTTGTTTATTTTGCGGAACGCTGAACGCGGCGCACGAGGAGTTTTGCGAAGAATGCGCAGGCAAAGAGTTTGGGACTTTAAAGGATTATTTCGAAAGAAAGGAACGCATGGAATCCGACCGCGAGAAAAAACAAGCGGCGCGGGAGATGGTAAAGCAAGTAGAAGAAGAGCTGGGCGTAAGCAAAGCCGTGAAATACGCAGGAAAATGGGTATTGTATCGCGTTTATACCGACGTGGATACGGACGACGAATCCTACTTCTTCGAGCTACGCGCGTCCAACGGCGAAAAGCTTTTGACCAGCGAAGAATATTCGTCCTATTCGGGGGCTTTGAAGGGTATTCAAACGCATAAGCTGAATATTTTACATAATAATTTCCGCATTACTCTCACCAAGAAAGGCACGTATATTTTCAAGCTTTTATCGGGGAAAAATTCCTTGCTTTGCATGGGGGAAAACTACCCGACCAAAGCGCGCTGTGAAAGCGCGATCGAATCGGCGAAACGGTTTGCGGAAACCGCCGTTATCGACGAAGATTTGCAAGAGCTGCTTGTCAAGCTTCCGCCCGAAGATAATTCTACTTTGCCCGACTTCCCCGACGGCGTGAGCGGTAAGTGGTTGATCGGCAGTAAGGCGGGCGCGGACGGCGAAACGGTGTTCTTCTTTGATTTGTACGCCAACAACGGCGAAAAGCTTTTATCCAGCGAAGAATACACGACGTATATCGGCGCGATCAACGGCGTAACTACCCATAAAAAGAATATTGAAATCGGAAATTTCCGCATTTCCTTGACCAAGCGCGGAGATTATATCGTCAAGCTTTTGAACGGAAACGGGCAGCTGCTTTGTCTTGGCGAGCATTATAAGAGCCGTACCCTTTGCAACAACGCCATTGACTCCATCAAGCGTTTTGCCCTTTCGTCGCCCGTGTTGACGGACGCGGAAACGGCGGCTGTGATTAGAAAAGAATAATTTGTAAAGAAAAAGACGGGCTTTTGGATTGCAAAAGTCCGTCTTTTATTGTGCGAAAATGTTTTCGCAATTAGTCTGCGCGTCTGTTTTTAAGCCAGAGTACGCCGCCCGTGATAAAGGGCGAGAGAATAAGCCACAACGCCGCAAGCGCTATGATCGTGTATACGATGACAGAGCCTACTGCGCGCGCGCCGGAGAATACCGTGGAAACAAGGTTCAAGTCAAACAAACCGAACAAGCCCCAGTTGATTGCGCCGACGATGACCAAAATATAAGCAATAATGTTCGCTATACGCATAGTGTTTTCCCTCCTGATTTCAGTATGGGTAAACACGCAAATTTATATACAAAGACGGAGCGGTAAACCGCTCCGTTTCTGCATAGAACTGACCGCTTACGCGGTGATTACGCAAGCAAAGCTTGCTTTTTGTGGGCTCCCCGCCTTACGGCGGCGCTTGACAGCGGGTCTTTAAGACTGTGTCTTAAAAATTTACAAGGGAATCATTCCCTTGGCATTATTCCGTTCTCAAAGCGACAACGGGGTCCTTCTTCGCCGCCGCCGAAGCCGGGATAAGACCGCTGATAAGCGTTAAGGTAATGCTGATGAGAATCATCAAAATCGCTTGGCTGATAGGCAGGTCGGCTATGCCGTAGATGCCTGCAAGGGAGATGAATATCGCGTTGATCCCCAAGGACAAGAGATAGGTGACCGCCACCCCTATCAAGCCCGAAGCAAGCCCGATAATAAACGTTTCGGCGTTGAATAGGTTTTTGATGTCCTTTTTCCGCGCGCCGAGCGAACGCAAAACGCCGATTTCCTTGACCCGCTCGACAACGGATACGTAGGTGATTATCCCTATCATAACCGAAGATACCACCAAGGATATGGACGTGAACGCCACCAAAATGTAGGTGATTGCGTCCAACATCGTTTGCATCATCGTCATCATCGTGCCGACGGTGTCGTCGTATTTGATTTGGTCGCCGCTCTCTTCCGTGTGCGTGTCGTTCCACGCGTCCAAATGCGCAAGCAAGCCTTGCTTAGTTTCAAAATTCGCCGTGTAAATAGAAACTTTGTTGACGGTGTCTATCGCGCCGATCGCGCGCTTCATCTGCGTGTAATCGCCCGTTTGCGAAGCCTGCATCGTGTACGCCATTAAGTTTGGCGAAGTTACCGACAAATACGCCGCGTTGGCTTCGTCGTTTACCCATTTGGAAAGCTCCGATTGCATATTTTTCGCAATCCACGTATCCACCGCTTTTTCCGTCAGGTTCAGCCCTGCCTTTAAACAGCCGTAGGAAAGCCCGTCCTTTAATCGCAAAATGCCCGAAATTTTGATTTTTTCACCCTTTTCTTCACGCGGTGTGTTTGCTTCGCCGCCGCCGACTTTGATATTGTACGCCGAAGTGTACTTGAAGAAATAGGGGTCGTTTTGGCTTTGCTCCGTATTACGGCGATACACTTCGTCGTTGGTGCAAAGATAATATTCTTTTTCGCGTATCGTTTGATAATCGAGATACACTTCCTTGTCCGCTTCTTCCTTGTCCTTATACAAGTTTACCAAAAACTGTTCGCTGTCCAACAGCCCAAGCTGTACGAGCGTGATGTCCGTGACGTCGTTGTGACCGCCGACAACCAAAACGGCTTCGTTGGCGGTTTTGGGGAAGTCGCCGTCGATAAGGTCGTATTGCGAAAGTACGTAATTGCTAAACCGTTCGTCCGCAAAATCCGCTGTGCCGGGCATTTTGTTGACGACGCTGCCTAAATAGGTGACGAGCGTAGAAAGCTGGGCGTAGTTGGTTTCGCTGTTTTGGTCTAACTGACCGAGAAGCTCGGTATACGTGCTCTTTAACGCTGATAAGGAATACGTACCCGCCTGCTTAAAGGTCGTTTGGTTCATCGTAATATTAAAGGACGCATCGGTGTATAGATTGCTCATCAAATCTTCGCCGTAGCCGTACTGAATGGCTTCGTACAGCTCTTCGTCCATACCTTGAAGATAATCGAGATATTCGTCGGAAATGTTGTTGGTAACCGTCATACCCTTGGCGATATTCGTCAAGAAGGAATTGACGTAGACTCTGTCCCCGATTTTTTTCATATCGGGCATATCGGAAAGGTCGGTCATACCCAGCATAATGGCGTTGACGTCCATCGTCGTTTGCGAAACGGTGATGGGATAGTACGAAAGCATATCTTCTTCCATACCCAAGATGTAATTGTTGAAGCCGTTGGAGAGCGCAAGCACCAAGCAAACGCTGATGATGCCGATACTGCCCGCCACCGAAGTGAGCGTCGTCCTGCCCTTTTTCGTCGCCAAATTTCTTGCGCTTAACCCAAGCGAAGTACCGTACGACATTGCCGAGCGTTCTTTTTTGAGCTTTTGGGGCTTTGTCGGCTGGTTTTGTATCACTTCTACCGCAGGCAAATCGTCCGCTTCGTCCGCGGTTGCGGGCGTTGTTATTTGGGCTTGGGCTTCCGCTTGCAATTCTTCTACCGAGCAGGGGTTGGAATCGGAGATGACCAAGCCGTCCTGCAAACGGACGATACGGGAAGAATATTCTTCCGCGAGTTCGGGATTGTGCGTAACCATAATGACCAAGCGTTCGCCCGCGATTTCGCGAATCAAATCCATAATTTGAACGCTGGTGACGGTGTCAAGCGCGCCCGTGGGTTCGTCCGCAAGCAAAATTTCGGGGTTGTTTACGAGCGCTCTGGCAATCGCTACGCGTTGCATTTGCCCGCCTGAAAGCTGGTTGGGGCGTTTGTGCAATTCCTTTTCCAGCCCTACCCTTGTCAAGGCTTCTATTGCGCGCGCTTTGCGTTCGGCTTTGGAAAGCCCCGCAATCGTCAAGGCGATTTCGACGTTGCCCAGCACCGTTTGGTGGGGAATGAGATTGTAGGATTGAAAGACGAAGCCGATGCGGTGGTTTCGATACACGTCCCAGTCGTGGTCTTTGTAAGCTTTGGTAGATTTGCCGTTGATGACAAGGTCGCCCGACGTGTAGTGGTCAAGCCCGCCGATGATATTAAGCAGCGTCGTTTTGCCGCAGCCCGACGCGCCTAATATGGATACAAATTCGTTTTTACGGAAACAAAGATTGACGCCTTTGAGCGCCTGCACCGTTTGGCTTGCCGTCTTATAATCTTTTTTTACGTCGATAAGCTGTAACATATCTCTTCTCCTTATTTTATTTTTATATTCTCTCGTTATTTATTCTTACAATAGGAAAAAGCTTGCGGGAAAGAAGCTTCCCCGCAAATTTGGTTTTGTTTGATAGATAATTATTTGTTCTTTTTCTTAAACGAAGCGTCCTTTTTTTCCGTTTCTAAAAGCTCGAAAAACTCGTCCGCCATTTCACAAAGGGCTTGGAACTTTTCCGCGCCGTATTTTTTGACGACGTTGCCCATAAACGTTGCGTAAATTTTCATTTCTTGCTGGTATTTTTCTAAAACGTCTTCGCTGGCTTCGATATAGGCGATTTTTCTGTCTACTTTGTCCGCTACGCGCTTTACCACGCCGCGTTCTTCCAAGCGGTTGACGATTTGCGAAACTGCCGAACGGGTTATCCCAAGTATGTCTGCAAGACGGGTAGAAATAAGACGCTCGCCGTGGGCTTTGGCGGTTAAAACCGCGCCTATCAAGCGTAGCTCGGTGTCGTTAAACGCGCCCTTTTTAGCTGCTATGACGATGTTTTCACTCTTTTTCAATAAACAAAAACATTGATGCAAGTATTTTTCGTTCGCGTTCATTTTTTTTGCCGGTTTTCTTTCGTTTCGTTCGCTTTTCATTTTTTTCACCTATTCCCCTTAAAGGGCGCTCACCTTGTTAGTATTATAAACCCATTTCCGTATTTTTGTCAAGTAGTCAACAGTTTTTTTCTTGTCGGTTAAACGGTTTTTTTGACGATTCTTACGGAAATTATATGCATTTTAGCATATAAATGTGACGAAACGATAAAAATTTTGTTAAAGCAAGGTAATTTCTGGGTTATTTGCAAGTTTTTTTCTATATACACTTGTCAAACGGCGAAAAAAGTGTTACAATAAATAGCGTAAAATTTAGGAGCAAAAAATATGAAAAATCATTTGATTTCCTTTTTGAATAACTCGCTTACGACCTATCACGCTTGCGAAAACGAAAAAAATCTTTTGTTGGAAAACGGGTTTACCGCTTTGCCTGAAACGGAAGATTGGTGCATTGAAGAAGGCGGAAAGTATTTCGTTACGCGCGGTGGGGCTTTGATTGCGTTTACCGTCGATTCGTTGGACGAATTCACCTATAAAATTGCGACGGCGCATAACGATTCGCCTTGTCTGAAATTGAAAGAAAAGCCCGTGACGCTTACGGAAAAATACGGCAAGCTGAACGTGGAAAGATACGGCGGCGGGCTTTGGTACAGCTTTTTAGACAGACCCTTAAAAATTGCGGGGCGGGTAATGAGAAAGACGGAAAACGGCGTGCGTGCGGAAACGGTGGAAGCGCCTTTCCTTGTCACCATTCCGTCCGTGGCTATCCATCAAAACCGCAACGCAAACGAAGGCTTTTCCATCAACGTACAAACGGATATGCAACCCTTATGCGCGTTGATGGGCGAAGATTTTTCCACACAGGATTTGTATGAAAAGGTGGTTGGCGAAAGCGCCGTAGCCTACGATTTGTTCTTATGCAGCGCGGAAAACGCTTATGAATTCGGCGCAAACAACGAATTTTTGGCTGCGCCCCGTATCGATAATTTGGCGAGCGGATTTGCCACTTTGCAATCGCTTATTTCCCACGAAGCAAGCCGCGGCATTTGCGTAGCCGCCCTTTTGAACCACGAAGAAATCGGCAACAACGCCTTTGACGGCGCGGATTGCGACTTTTTGAACAACGTGCTTCGCCGTATCGCGTACGCTTTGCGTTTTGACGACAATGAATATTACAAAGCCTTGGCGAGCTCTTTCTTGGTATCGGCGGACAACGCGCACGCTTTGCACCCCAACCACCCTGAAAAATGCGACCCGACCAACCGCCCTTGCATGGGCAGCGGGGTGTTGATTAAGGCGCACGCTTGCGGCGCGTATATCACCGAAGCCCTTTCCGCGGCGGTATTGAAGACGATTTTCGAAAAGGCGGACGTACCCCACACGGCGTTTTATAACCGTTCGGACGTAGCCAGCGGCAGTACCCTTGCGGGCGTAGCCGTTCGTCACGTGGGCGTACCCGGCGTGGATATCGGACTTCCGCAGCTTGCTATGCATTCCGCTTGCGAATGTATCGCCTACACCGATTACGAAGCCTTGGAAAAGGGCTTGAAAGCGTATTACGCTTCCGCCATTTCCATCAACGGCAACGACGTGGAAATTCGGTAAGATTTTTCTTGTTTTACAAGATAAAAGCTCTCTCGATATGAGAGAGCTTTTTTTTAATCGATAAGACCAAGCAAATAATCTACGCTAACGTCAAAATATTGGGCGAGTATTATCAACTGTTCCCCTTTGACGTCCGCTTGGTTGTTTTCCCAACGGCAAAGCGAAGCTGCGCCAAGTTTCACTTCTTTACTCAATTTTTGAATGGATAACCCTTTTTCTTCCCTTAATTCTTTTAAGCGTTCCGCAAATTTACTCATTTTTATCCCCTTTTTTATTATTATATTCCATTTTAGGAATAAAGTACTTGACATTCCTAAACAGGAATGGTATTATATAGAAAAGGAGTAGAGATGGAAGAAAAAATCAACACACAGGTTATTGAAAATTTTATGAGTGAGCATGGTTTATGTAAGAAAGAATTTTGTAAATTGTGCGGAATTAGTCGTTATATATTTGATAAAATGATGCGTGAAAGAAAAATAATATACGCAAAAACGTTTATAAAAATAGCAAAAGCGACAAACTTGACATTCGCGCAATTATACACCAAAAAAGACGGCTGAAAAGCCGTCTTTTGGTTTGATTTTTATTGCGCTATCGCGCATTGACCGCTTGCGCGGTGGTGTACGCAAAACTTTGTTTTGCTTTTGTGGGGCTAATCACCTATGGGCTCTGCCCATACCTGTTAAGGGCTGCTCGCCCTTAAAACCCCGCAAGGGAATAATTCCCTTGACCTTTATCCTAATGCGAAGCTAACTTAAAAAACGGGTGAATGATACACCAACTAGATGCAACTTTAAGTTGCTCGTTTGGAACGGGAAAACGGCGGAGATGCGAGCAGTTCAAGGCGTAGCGAGTACCCACGAAGGAGCGTACATAGACGTACGTGACTGAGTGGGCACGGAGCTACAACGCTGAAATGCGACGCATATGCGTCGTTTTTAGCCTTTGATGAAGGCTTTGAACGCCAAATAGTTTTGATACAGGTCGGCTTTGGAAATCAGCTCGTAAGGAGAGTGCATAGAAATTACGGGTACGCCGATGTCTATCGTTTCAATGTTCAAATTCGCGATATACTTCGCTACCGTACCGCCGCCGCCTACGTCTACCTTGCCCATTTCGCCCGTTTGCCAAATAACGTTGTTATCCGCAAATAATTTACGCAAATATCCAACAAATTCCGCGTTGGCGTCGTTAGAACCGCTCTTGCCGCGCGCGCCCGTGAACTTCGTCACGCCTGCGCCGTGGGAAAGATACGCGCTGTTTAATTTTTCGCATACTTCGGGGAAGTTGGGGTCGTAGCCTGCGTTTACGTCCGCGGAAAGGCACATAGATTTTGCGCGAACCGCCGCCGCGGATACGCCGAAGGAAGCCGCGATTTCGTCTACGATATCCATAAACAGTCTGCATTGCATACCCGTCGTGCCTTCGCTGCCGATTTCTTCCTTGTCCGCAAGGATTACGACAACCGTTTTGTCGTCTGCCGCTTCGTCAAAAAGCGCGGTGTATGCGGGATAGGAGCATACTCTATCGTCGTGGCCGTACGCGCCGATAAGAGCGCGGTCGAACCCGACGTCCTTTGCCTTAAATGCGGGGACGAGAGAAAGCTCGGCGCAAAGGAAGTCTTCTTCCTTGATACCGAATTTTTCGTTGAGAATTTTTAAAACGTTTTCCTTAACCGTTTTGTCCTTGTCGTTTTCAGCCGCTACGTAAGGGATATTGCCAAACCAAATGTTGAGCTGTTCCCCTTCGATACCTTTCGCAAGGGGTTTTTCGTTTTGCTTCGCCGCCAAGTGGGGCAACAAATCGCTGATGTAGAATACGGGGTCGTTTTCGTCTTCACCGATTTTTACGTCGATGGTTTCGCCGTTCGCCAACGCTACCGTGCCGTGCAAAGCAAGGGGGATTGCCGTCCATTGATACTTTCTAATCCCGCCGTAGTAATGGGTCTTCCCGAACGCGATGTTGTCGCTTTCGTACAAGGGGACTTGTTTTAAGTCCACTCTGGGGCTGTCGATATGCGAAGCAATAATACGGATACCGTCTTTTGCTACGTCGCCCGTACCGATTTTGATCAAGAATACGTTTTTGCCGCGGTTGTTGTAGTAAAGCTTGTCGCCAGCCTTTAATTTCATACCAAATTCGAAAGGCTTATAGCCCTGCGCTTTCGCCGCTTCTACTACGTATGCGGACGCTTCGCGTTCGGTTTTGCCTTCGTCAAGGAAGGTTTTGTAGCCTTCCGCGTAATCGAAAATAGCTTTCATCAGCTTTTCGTCCGCTACTTCATATACGTTTGTTCTTTTGTATGCAAGTTCGCTCATAATTGTATATCTCCTAATTGTTTTTCTCGTGTTTTAATCAACCGCTTTGCGGTAAATTGCGCAAAACTTCGTTTTGCTTTCATGGGGGCTTAACAGCCTATCGACTGCGCTTGACAGCGGGTCTTTAAGGCTCTGCCTTAAAAATTCGCAAGGGAATAATTCCCTTGACCTTTATTTTAGTGTAAGAATCCTTTGATGATCTGTTCTTCCGCTTCCTTTTCCGAAAGCCCAAGCGTCATCAGCTTGATAAGCTGTTCGCCTGCGATTTTACCGATTGCCGCTTCGTGGATAAGCTCTGCGTCTACGTCGTTTGCCGACAAACAGGGCGCGGCTTTGACACGGGCTTTGTCCATAATAATCGCGTCGCATTCGGTATGCCCGTAGCAAGGCGCGTTGCCGTTCATCGTCGAAATAAAGTTTTGCTTGGAATTGTCCGCCGCCACCGAACGGGAAATTATGTCCGCGCGACAGCCTTCGCCGTTCATATCCACTACGAAATCGGTGTCCGCCACCTGCTCGCCGTGGGTGTACAGCTTTTCTTTTACGATAAATTCCGCGCCCGCTTCCATCGTCGCTTGCGTTTTGCGGTTGGTGGAGTCCACGCCCTTGATTTGGGTGGTTTCCATCTCTAAATACGCCCCTTCCGCCAAATGCACCACCGTCGTCGGGTTCATCACGTTTTTGCCGTTGCCGTCCCCTGAGCCGTAGTGTTTTTCTACGTACTTAACGCGCGCGTTTTTGCCTACGTAGAAGGTATGCACGCCGTCGTGACGGGACGTTGCGTTGTCGCCGCCGCTGTTGTGGATACCGCAGCCCGCTACGATGGTCACGTCTGCGTTTTCACCGATGTGGAAATCGTTGTATACCACTTCTTGTAAGCCCGCTTTGCTGATGATGACGGGGATATGCATACTTTCGTTTTTGGTGTTGGGCTTGATATAAATATCAATCCCTGCTTTGCCGTCCGTTTTGGTGACGATGTCTATATTTGCCGTCGTGTTTCTACCCGTCGTTTCGCCGTTGCCGCGAATGTTGTACGCGCCTTCGGGTACGCCGTGAAGGTCGGCGATTTGTAACAATAAATCTTTTTCGATTGCGTTCATAGTCACACCCCCTTACAGCTTGTCCGCGAGCGCTTTGCAGGTTTCCACGCCGAGTAATTTGGGCAAAACTTCTTCCTTTGCGCCTTGGTTTTGGATTTGACCGTTGGCAATCACTACGATTTTGTCCGCTATGTTCAAAATACGTTCTTGGTGGGAGATAATCAAAATGCTCCCCTGCGTTTTTTGGTACATATTTTCAAAGACTTTGATAAGGTTGCCAAAGCTCCAAAGGTCAATCCCCGCTTCGGGTTCGTCAAAGACGGAAAGCTTTGTGCCGCGGGCGAGAATGGTTGCTATTTCAATACGCTTTAATTCGCCGCCGGAAAGGGAAGCGTTGACTTCGCGGTTGATATAATCTCTGGCGCACATACCCACTTCGGAAAGATAGGCGCAAGCGTCGGAAACCTTGATGTTTTTCCCTGCCGCTATGTTGATAAGGTCGCGTACCGTCAAGCCCTTGAAGCGAACGGGCTGCTGAAAGGCGTAAGAAATGCCTAAATGCGCGCGCTCGGTGATGGATAAATCGGTGATATCCTGCCCGTCGAAGTAGATTCTTCCTTCCGTGGGTTTGATGATCCCAGCAATCACCTTGGCGAGCGTGGATTTACCGCCGCCGTTCGGACCCGTGAACGCCACGAAGCGTTCGTCAAGCGTTAAGTTTATGTTTTGGAGTATCTGCTTTTCGCCCTGCTCGTCCTGCACGCGATAGCCGATATTTTTCAGTTCTAACATATTTTCCTCATTTGGAATATTTCTTTTACTTTTTTATACCACAAAACCCGATTTTCTAAACGTTTTTTTGCCGCTTTTTCTCTTAAAAAAGCTCCATCAGGGCGCTGTTTTGCCGTAGCCATTTGCGTTTTTGCTTCCAGTCGGGGATTTGCGATTCCACCACCGCCCAAAATGCGGGGGAATGATTTTTTTGTACAATATGCGCAAGCTCGTGTACGACCACGTATTCGATAATCTCTTTCGGCGTAAAAATCAGCCGATAGGAATAGCGAAGCCGATTGTCCCGCGTACAACAGCCCCAACGGCTGCGCGCGGACGTAACGGTGATTTTTTGATAGCGAACGCCCATCGTTTCGGCGTATTTCTCGCTCGCTTGCGTCAAAATGCGCTCGGCGTTATCCTTACACCATTGCACAAGGCGTTTTTCCGTGTTTTTTTGGGGTAAATACAGCCGTTTTTCATCCGTGTCCAGCGTTATCCGCGCTTGGTCCGCAAGAAAAATTGTATATTTTTCGCCCAGCAGCGGCAAGGCGTAGCCGTGTAAGCTTTCGCCCGGTAAATCGATACCTGCCCCCTGCTTTTCCGCTTTTTTTCTTAAAATCCAGCTTTCTTTTTCCCGTATAAACGCAAAAATCCGTTCGTCACCGCAACGCTTGGGCGCGCGGACGATGAGCCGTCCGAACGGGTCGATACAAATCGAGAGCGTTTTGCGATTGGAACGGATAATTTCGTCGGGATAAATCATCGTTTACGCGTTATTCTTCGTAGCCCATCGGGTTGCCGCTTTGCCATTTCCATTGCGAAGCACACATTTCTTCGATGCCGAATTTTGCTTCCCATTTCAACTCTGCTTTTGCCTTATCGGGCGCAGCGTAGCAAGTAGCGATATCGCCGTCGCGGCGGGGACAAATTTTGTAGGGAAGGGTTTTGCCGCAAGCCTTTTCAAAGGCTTTAATCATTTCTAAAACGGAATAGCCCCTGCCCGTGCCAAGGTTGTAGATATGCACGCCTGCATCCTTGCATTGTTCGATTGCCGCGATGTGACCGAGCGCCAAGTCGACTACGTGGATATAATCGCGTACGCCCGTTCCGTCGGGGGTGTCGTAATCGTTGCCAAAGACGTTGATACAAGCGAGCTTACCGCTGGCAACCTGCGCTACGTAAGGCATTAAGTTGTTGGGAATACCCTTGGGGTCTTCGCCGATTTTGCCGCTTTCGTGCGCGCCGACGGGGTTGAAATAGCGAAGGAGAATGATATTCCATTCCTTATCCGCTTTATGCAAGTCTTGCATAATCATTTCCATCATCAGCTTGGTACTGCCGTAGGGGTTGGTCGTCGAAAGGCGACAGGTTTCGTCCAAGGGCAAGCGTTCGGGTTCGCCGTACACCGTAGCGGACGACGAGAAAATAATTTTCTTTACGTTGTGCTTTTCCATCACTTGCAAAAGCGATACCGTGCCGCTGATGTTGTTTTCGTAATACTTCAAGGGCAAACGGCAGCTTTCGCCAACCGCTTTAAACGCCGCGAAGTGAATGACCGCTTGGATTGTATGCGCGCTGAAAATTTCGTCCATTTTCGCGCTGTCGCGAATGTCCGCTTCGTAGAAGGTGACTTGCTTGCCCGTAATTTCTTGTACGCGGCGAAGGCTTTCGAAGCTGGAATTACTGAAATTGTCTACGACTACGACGTCATAGCCCTTGTTTAAAAGTTCTAACGTGGTATGCGAACCGATATAGCCGCAACCGCCCGTAACCAAAATTGCCATATTTTTTTTCTCCGTTTTTGATTTTATAAGCGTTTGAGTGTTTTAATCTTCGTCTTCTTCGTCTACCCAGCCTTCGATACGGCGAGAACGAACTTTTAACACCTTTTGCTTGGTCGCTTTTACGATTTTGATTTCCAAGCCCTTAAATTGCAAAGTAGTGCCGTTGCGAGGGATTTCGCCGCATTCTTCGGTTACCCAGCCGCCGACGGTGTTGGACTCGAACCCGTCTTCTTCGCGTTCCATATCGTACAATTCGAAAAATTCTTCCAAGGAGCATTTACCGTCTACCCAGTATTCCCCTTCCGCGATTTCGCCGTGCAAAACCACTTCTTCGTCGTGTTCGTCCCAAATTTCGCCGACCAGCTCTTCCAAAATGTCTTCCAACGTAACGATACCCACCAAGCCGCCGTATTCGTCGGAAACCGCCGCCATGTGGATTTTTTGTTTTTGGAGCTGTTTCATCAGCGCGGAAATACGGGTGTATTCGCTGGTAAACACGATATCTTGCACCAAATTTTTAATGTTTTGTTCGCCGCGAATGTACGCGCCGTAAAAATCACGTTCGTGGATAAGCCCTACGACGTTGTCGATCGTGCCTTGGTAAACGGGCAAACGGGAATACCCCGTACTTTCGAATACGTCGCGGATTTCGTCCATTGTGAAATCTTCTTCCACCGCGTACACGCTGACGCGGGGAACGAGTATGTCTTCCACTTTCAAATCGTCAAATTCCAAAGCGGAGCGGACGAGTTCGGATTCGTCTTCTTTAAGCGTACCGCTTTCTTCCGCTTCTTCCACCAAAGACAAAAGCTCTTCGTCGGTGACTGTTTCGTCCTTTTTTAACTTGAAAATTTTTGTCAACAACCACTTATAGCCGTCGAAGATTTTGCAAATAGGCCACAAAATCCAGTAAAAGAGCTGCATAAGCGGATAGAAGAAAAAGCACATCTTTTCAGGATAAACACTCGCCAAATATTTGGGCGTAATTTCGCCGAATAAAAGCACGACGACGGTTAAAACTGCCGTAGATACGATATCGGCGTAAGCTTGGTTGATAATTAAATACCCAAACAAAGTTGTACCGAGCGCAGACGCCGTCAAGTTGACGATGTTATTACCGACAAGAATCGCCGTAACGAGTTTATCATAGTCTTCGTCGGCGAA
>JBGVRC010000142.1:0-4638 GCA_045128055.1 Candidatus Scatosoma sp.
TAAATATGGTGCTCCCCCCCACGGCGGTTTGGGTTTAGGTCTTGAAAGATTGACCATGCATCTTCTCGGCGCGAAAAACGTGCGTGAAGCGACGATGTTCCCTCGCGACATCAACCGCGTAAGTCCATAAAATAAAAGACGGCGTTTTAAAGTAGAAAAAAGCAGGTGTAATGATGTGGAATGGCAAAAAAAAGGCGATTACTTTTAGCTTTGACGACGGCGTAACGCAAGATATTCGCCTTATCGAAATTCTCAATAAATATGGTTTGAAAGGGACGTTTAACTTAAATTCCGCAAGGCTTGGTACGCCCGGAGACGATTGGGTGACGGAGCATAAAACGGTTGTTCGTCGAATGGTTGACGCTTCGCAAGTTTGCGCTATTTACGCTGGGCACGAAATTGCCGTGCATACGCTGACGCACCCTAATTTAACGACGTTAGACGACGCGGAAGTTATCCGTCAGGTCGATGAAGACAGACAGGCTTTGGAAAAACTTTGCGGCTACCCCGTAGTCGGTATGGCGTATCCTTGTGGCGGCGTAAACAACGACGAGCGTGTTGCTGGGCTAATCGCTGAAAATACGCCTATTCGTTATGCTCGCACGATTACGTCCACCCTTTCCTACGAGTTACAAAAGGGGAGTTTACTCCGTTTTAATCCCACCTTGCATTTTTTAAATCCGCAAACGGACGAAGTGGTAGATAAATTTTTGGCTATGGAAACGGAGAAACCGAAGCTTTTGTATATCTGGGGACATTCTTACGAATTGGATTTGGACGAAGCGCGTTGGACGAAGTTTGAAGCGCTTTGCAAAAAGCTTTCTGGGAAAGCGGATATTTTCTACGGCACGAATAAGGAAACGCTGTTGTAAGAGAAACTTGCAAAAAAGCAGGGAAATTTGCTTTACAAAAAGTAAAAATAATTATATAATAATGTAAAATAGAATAAAAAAGCGCTTGACGAAGGACACGTCCTTTATTGTCGCCCCGCAAAGAGAAATTCCGTTTTGGTGAAAGGAAGAAGGGGAAGATAAAGGGTATCACCTTTATAGCTGACGCGGTCAAAGCCGAAAGGCGAGTAATTGCGTACGGGTTCGCGGCCCGTTATCCTACGCGGCAAATGATAGTTTGTTTTGGTGGTTATTTACCCGACTTATGTACGGTCGTTGTGTTTTCCAAAGCACGACGGCCGTTTATTTTATAAAAACACTCCAAAGGAGAAAAAATATATGTCTATGTACAAGAAAGTGGACACGTCACTCAACTTTGTGGACAGGGAAAAGGAAATCGTCGATTACTGGAACGAGAATAAAATTTTCGAAGAAAGTATGCGCGCTACGGAAGGCAATGCAGAATTTTCCTTCTACGACGGCCCTCCCACGGCGAATGGTAAACCCCACATCGGTCATATTTTGACCCGTGTTATGAAGGATATTGTTCCCGGTTATAAGACGATGAAAGGTAAGCACGTTTTAAGAAAGGCGGGTTGGGATACGCACGGTCTTCCCGTGGAATTAGAAGTAGAAAAAAAGCTCGGGTTGGAAAGTAAAACGGGTATTGAAGGGTATGGTATCGAACCCTTCATTAAACAATGTAAAGAATCCGTTTGGCAATACTCCAATGAGTGGAAAAAGATGTCCGACCGCGTTGGGTACTGGTGCGATATGGATAATCCTTACGTAACCTATCACGACGATTATATCGAATCGGAATGGTGGGCACTTAAGGAAATCCACAAGAAAGGTCTTTTGTACAAAGGACATAAAATTGTACCGTATTGCCCCCGTTGCGGGACGGCGCTTTCTTCCCACGAAGTAGCGCAAGGCTATAAGGATGTAAAACAGTTGACGGCGTTTGTTAAGTTTAAAGTAAAGAACGCTGACAATACTTATATTTTGGCTTGGACGACGACGCCTTGGACGTTGCCTTCCAACGTAGCGCTTTGTATGCACCCCGATTACGACTACGTAATGGTAGAAATGGACGAAAGCGGCGAAAGGTATATCCTTGCGGACGGCTTGCGCGTCAGCGTGCTTGGCGAAGAAGGGTATAAGATCCTTTCCACCAAAAAGGGTATCGAATACGAATACACCGAATACGAAAGCTTGTATCCTTTCGGCAAAGAAAAATTCAACTACCGCGAAAAAGCGCATTTCGTAACCTGCGATACGTACGTAACGCTCTCCGACGGTACGGGCGTCGTTCATATCGCCCCCGCGTTCGGTGAAGACGACTACAAGGTTGGTAAACGTTATAATTTGCCCGTTGTACAGCTCATCAACGAAGAAGGAAAATTCCCCGAAGGCTGCGGTCAGTTTACGGGTGTGGGCGCGCAAGCGGCGGACCCTTCGGTTGTAAAAGACTTAAAAGAACGCGGTTTGCTCTTGAAAACGCTCGAAATGATGCACAACTATCCTTTCTGTTGGCGTTGCGACACTCCGCTTATCTATTACGCGCGTTCCAGCTGGTTTATCAAGGTAACGGCGATTAAAGATAGACTTATCGAAACCAACCGTTCGGTAAACTGGATGCCCGAAACCATCAAGGAAGGCCGTATGGGCAACTTCCTTGAAAACGTAATCGACTGGGGCTTGTCCCGTGACAGATATTGGGGTACGCCTTTGCCCGTTTGGGTATGTCCCGATTGCGGCGAAATCGACGTAATCGGTTCTCGTGAAGAGCTGGTTGAAAAATGCGGCGCGCCCAAGGATATCGAATTGCACCGTCCGTATTTGGACGAGCTTACCTGTAAATGCGGTAAGTGCGGCAGCAAGATGAGCCGTACGCCCGAAGTTATCGACTGTTGGTTCGACTCCGGTTCGATGCCGTTCGCGCAATATCACTACCCGTTTGAAAATAAGGATTTGTTCCATCAAACCTTCCCCGCGGATTTCATTTCCGAAGCTGTTGACCAAACGCGCGGCTGGTTCTATACCTTGCTCGTAATCTCTACCTTGCTCTTTGATAAAGCGCCGTTTAAAAATTGTATCGTGCTCGGTCACGTAAACGACAAAAACGGTATTAAGATGAGTAAACATAAGGGCAACGTAGTCGATCCTTGGTCGGTGTTGGATAAACAGGGCGCTGACGCAGTTCGTTGGTATTTCTATACGTCTTCCGCTCCTTGGTTGCCTTCGAGATTCTATCCCGAAGCGGTAAGCGAAGCGCAAAGAAAGTATATGGGTACGCTTTGGAATACCTACGCGTTCTTCTGCTTGTATGCGGACGTGGATAATTACAATCCCGCTGATTACGATTTGAAGAAGTGCAAACTCTCCTTGATGGATAAGTGGATTTTGTCCAAGCTCAACACGTTGATTGATACGGTTGACAAAAATTTGGAAGTCTACAATATAATAGATAGCGCGCGCGCGTTACAAGACTTCTCGGATATCCTTTCCAACTGGTACGTTCGCCGTGGCAGAGATAGATATTGGGGTAGCGAAATGACGGAAGATAAGGCGGCGGCTTATACGACGCTTTGGTACGTGTTGACGACCTTTGCAAAGCTCACCGCTCCCTACACGCCGTTCGTTGCGGAACAAATGTATCTCAACCTTGTTCCCAACTTCTTCAAGGACGCGCCCAAGTCTGTGCACCTTTGCGAATTCCCTATATATGATGATTCGTTTGTGGACGTAGATTTGGAAAAGGGTATGGATACCGTTCTCGATGTTGTAAATCTTGGCAGAGCGGCTCGTAACACGGGCAACGTGAAAAATCGTCAGCCCCTTGCGGAAATGTATGTTGTAACGGCAAGAGCAGGGGATTTGGATGAAGGCTTAAAAGCGATTGCTCTTGACGAGTTGAACATCAAGGCTTATAAATCGGCGGAAGACGCAAGCGAATTCATTTCTTATAAATTGAAACCGCAGCTCAAAACGCTTGGTCCTAAATACGGTAAAAAGCTTGGCGCGATTTCCGCGTTCTTGGCAACGTGCGACGGTAAGCAGGTGGTAGACGCGGTGCGCGGCGGCGGGCAGTTCGTATTGCCTACCGACAGCGAAGTCGTTTTGACGGAAGAAGATTTGCAAATCTTTACCGAAAGCAAAGCAGGGTTTATTTCTGCGAGCGATAACGGCGTAACGGTTGCGCTCAACACGGCTTTGACGGAAGAATTGATCATGGAAGGCATCGAAAGAGAAATCGTTTCTAAAGTGCAATCTATGAGAAAGGAAGCCGATTTCCAAATCACCGACCGTATTACAATATATTATATAGCGGAAGGCAAAGCGAAGGCTGCGCTGGAACAAGCTGCGTTTAAAGAAGACGTTTTGGCGGTGGAAGTCGTTGAAAAAGCGGATGCGGAAGGGTTTACCAAGGTCGTAGACGTCAACGGCGAGCCCGTAACGCTTACAATTTCAAAATTTTTGTCGAAAAATTAAAAAAAGTTTAAAAAACTACTAAAAAATGTTTGACAAAGCCAAAATAAAGTGGTAATATGTACAAGCTGTCCGCGTGACAAGCGTTTTTCGAGAAAAACTTTTAAAAACTTCTAAAATTTTTTAAAAAAATTAAAAAAAGTTTAAAAAAGTGGTGAAAAATGTTTGACAAAGGGAAATAGGTTGTGGTATTATATACAAGCTGTCGCCGCGAGAGTGGTCAGCCCGAACTGTGGTTCGGAAAGAGAAGATTAAA
>JBGVRC010000143.1:0-15343 GCA_045128055.1 Candidatus Scatosoma sp.
AGATATCCACATTGAAAATATCGATATTCGCGAAACGCGTATTACGGGGATAGGTATTGAAAGCGTAGACGGAGCTGTCGTAGACGGGGTATATATCAAAAACGTAAAAATGACCAACGTCAACGCGCCGCTCTTTATTCATATAGGCAAGCGTATGCGCGGACCGCAAGGCAGGGATATAGGTAAAATTAGAAACGTAACCTTGGAAAACATCACGGCGGAAGGTCCGTACGAACCGTATGAAATCGTGGCTTGGAATTATTTTAGCTTTAAAGCGAACGATTTTTATCAAGACCCGAAAGTTTTTGGCAGAGCGGCTGGGTTTGACGGTACAAAACCGTTGGACGACTGGCAAATGACGAGCAATATGTGCGGTTTAAAGGGTTATCCCTTGGAAAATATTACGCTTAGAAACGTGCATTTAAAGGTGGACGGCGGGGTGCAATCGTACGAGCGCAACGTACCCGAAGACGCGCAGGATTATCCCGAAGTGTACGTGTACGGTAGGATTTTACCCGCTAAGGGTATATATTTTAGACATATTGAAGGTCTGGCTTTGGAAAACGTAACCGTGGAAAGCTATCGCGAAGATGCGAGAGAAAATTTTGTTTTTGACCAAGTAAACGGTTTAAACCAGTCGTAAAAATAAAATTAGGCTTCATAATTCAATATAAAAACAAAAGAAAATCATATAGCACTATATTCATAGGAGGATTTTAAGATGAAGAAAACCCAAAAGGCAATAGCATTATTGTTAAGCACCTTGATGACGTTTGGCGTTGTAGGGAGCTTGACTGCTTGTGGCGGTGGCGGCGACTCGAAGGTGGACGAAAAGACGATTGTTGTCAAAACCAGACGAGCGGGTTTCGGTACGGACTGGCTGTACGAATTGAAGGGGAAATTTGAAGCTGCATATGCCGAAGAAGGCTATAAAGTAATGATTAGAACGCCCGACAACGCCATCAAAGGCGATACGCTTGTCAAAGAGTTGGCGCTTGGCTACGATACGACAAAGGTCGATTTGTATATTAGTACCGACGCAAATCCCGACGCGGTAGGCGCTTTGGGAAATTACGGCGTTTTGGTAGAAAATATCGAAGAAAGCGTTTATAATCAGCCCGCTATTTCGTACGATGGTACGGAAGAAGCAAAGACGGTACGCGAAAAGATAAGATCGGAAACCATTTCCTATATGACGGATACGAATGGCGAATTGTACGGTTACAGCTGGGCGCAAACTTCCGCAGGCTTGGTTGTGAATACCAGAAAATTAGCGGCTTACGGCTTGGATTTGCCGAAAACGACCAACGAAATGTTCGATTGCTTCGATAAGATTTATTGCGGTTATAACGGCATAGAAAATTCGATAGAATCGGGTACGTATCCCATTACGTACGTTTCCGGCGGTAGCGGTTACGGTTTGGTTTTCTTATACGCTTTGATGGCGCAGTACGATATTGATGAGTATAACAAATTTTGGTCGTTTATGACGACGGACGAAGCGGGCGCGTCTATAAAATTGTCGGACGAAGCTTGTCAAGAATTATACGACGACCCTATGTTGCTCGAAATGATGAAGGTCGCTTATAGAACCTTCGATTTAAATATTTCCGCTCCCGGCAGCGCGGCGCAGGGCGTAGACCAAGCCCAAGCGAAGATTATGGGCGACACGGACGGCGCGGTATTTATGTTTAACGGCGACTGGATGCTCAACGAAGTAAAATTGAATTACGAAGAAGAATTAGGCGATATCGATTTCATTAACTTCCCCGTTATCTCTGCGGTTGGTAAGAAAGTGTTTGGCGCGGGTACTGCCTATAATTTCGACGACGCAAAATGTGAAGAATTGTTGTCCTATATCGTTGGTTTGGTGGACGAAAACAAGACGATCAACGAGATTATTGCGGCTGTAAAAGCGGAAAAGAACGTGGACATTGCAGAAGCGGACGCTAAGGAAGTGGCTCGCGCAAGGGGCGTTACTTACGCTCGCGGCCCCGAACACGTGGCGTATATCACGAAAGGTACGCCTAAAAAAGACGTTGCGAGCTTGTTCCTTAGAATGATGAGTAGCGATGATTTCGGGGAAACGTTCAGTCGAGTAGCAAACGGCACCAGCCCTTACTGCGCGAAAGAAAATACGACGTCCGAATACGTCTTTGTGCGCAATGCGTCGAAAATCCCCGCAAATCGATATTTCTCGCTGGTTTCGCGGTTTGGTAGCTTAAAGGGATATAGGGGACAGCTTGGCAGCAGCCTTCTCGGTTTGTTTACGACGCAATCTCATATTCCCGATTACATTACGGCGGAAAGTACGGCGAGTATGTACACGGCGTTAGGAACGAGAAACGGGTTGACGGAGAGCGTATATAATACGGCGGCGGAAAAGTTTTTGGCAGATGAAAAAGCGAACGTAATCAAGAATTGGAAAGATTATTTAAATTCCGCGGGATTATAATACATTATGAAGATACTTAACGATATTAAGAAAAACTATTCAAGACTGGAAAGGCGAGATTTCTTGTTTGCGTATCTATTCGTGCTCTTTCCCGTAACGCAATTTTTGATTTTCTGGTTTTTCGTAAACGCGTCGTCTATCGGCCTTGCTTTTAAAGACGCTCTTGGCGAGTTTACTTGGGCGAATTTCAAAATGGTGTACAACGGCTTTGTCGATAAAGATATGTTGGGTATCAACCTGTGGGATTCGTTGGTGCGTTCTCTTATCTTATGGATTGTTGGGGAAGGCGTTATCTTTCCCATCACGCTGATTACCACGTACGTGTTGACGAAAAAAATTGCGGGACATTACGTATTTCGTGTTATTTACTACATACCCGGTTTGATGGGCGCGATTATTTGGACGTTGCTCATTAAGGAAATGGTATCGTATTCCGGTCCTATCACCAAAATATTGTTGTCTTTTGGGGCGGATTTGCCTTTGGGGGCGAAAAAGAATGGGCTTTTACGGCACGAGAATACGGCGTTTGTAACCCTTGTGACGGTGCGCTCGGTTATGGGCATCGTAGGCAATAACGCGGTTTTGACAGGCGCGTATACGCGTGTTCCGGACGAACTTTTTGAGTCAGCGGAATTAGACGGCGCGGGATTTTTTACGCAAATGTTCAAGATTGCGATTCCTTGTATTTGGGGAACGATTTGTACCCTGTTGACGTTTGCGCTGTGTAGTATCTTCACCTGCGATTATAACGTATGGTTGTTTACGGACGGAACGGGGCGCTACGAAACGTCAACGATTGGCTTCCAGTTATTTAACTTAACCTATCGACTGTCTACGGGTACGGGTTCAACGGGATACGGCTATCCCGCGGCGCTCGGCGTAGTATTGACGTTGCTTACGTTGCCCGTGGTATTGACGGGTAAACACTTGTTGGAAAAAATGTCGGAAAACGTGGAGGTTTGATATGACGAAGTTAAAATTCAAAAACGCTCCCGTTAGTGTAAAAATCATATACGTATGTTTTTTCATCGCGTTCGTGTTGTTCGCAGTTATGTATTTGTATCCGCTTGTTTGGGCAATGCTTAACTCCTTAAAGACGATGAAAGAGTACGCAACGGACAGTCTGTCGTTGCCTAAGAAGTGGATATTTCAACATTATTTAGACGTATTTACAGAGTTTCAAGCCGTACCGCTTTCAGGAGGCGAACCGTTTCGATATTTCGATATGCTGTTAAATTCTTTGTGGATATTGGTCGTAAACGTGTTCGTAAACGTTGCGTCCAGCGCGTTGTTGGCATACGCCTTGGCTCGCTTCCGCTTTCCGGGCAGCAAATTCTTATACGCGGTGGTCATTTTTGCAAATACCATTCCCATCATCGGCGCGGGACCTGCGCAGTACAAGTTGGCGATGTCGTTAAATATGATCAATAATCCTGCAAGTATTTGGCTGATGTGGGCAGGCGGCTTCGACTTCGCGTTTATCGTGCTTTACGGCTACTTTAAGGGCGTCAGTCGCTCTTACTCCGAATCGGCGAAGATGGATGGCGCAAACAATTTGACGATCTTTATCAAAGTTATTCTTCCCCAGGTTACGCCGTGCATCGTCGCTATTTCCATTACGCAGGCGACGAGCGTATGGAACAACTATTCGATATCCATGCTCTATATGCGCGATTATCCTAATCTTGCTTACGGTATGTATATCTTTAAGGACAGCACCTTTCTTGTAAAGGATTCTATGCCCATCTATTTCGCGGCGGCGGTTGTTTCCTGTATTCCCATTATCGTATTGTATACTTGTTCGCAAAATCTTATTTTGAACAATATGACGACGGGTGGGTTAAAAGGCTAAGCATATTATTAAAACCATAAAATCAAAGGTGATAAATCATGAAAAAACTGTGGATGGCATTTTTGGCTTGTATATCCTTCGTTTGTATAGCGCTTGGCGCAGCTTGTTCAGATGGCGACAAAGCAAAGCTCGCGTTTAACGAAGGCTATTTGGAACAAATTGTATTAGGCGAGCCTATTATGCTCGACGAGTATATCGACCCGTCGTTGACGGATGATTATACGGCGATTTTGACCTGTGACGAAACGGGTCAAGAACGGGACTTAAAAGAGCTTGTTCAATGGACGACGGATAAACCTGGTACGTACACGTTGACGTATACGGTAAAATCAGGAGAATATAAAGGAAAAATCAGTGCGAAAATCGAAGTGGTCGTTTCCAAAGCAACGTGGAAATATTCCACGCCTACGCTTGTATATCGCGCAGGCGATACGATGAGTATCAATCTTTTTAAACGTCAGCTGAATATTGCTGTGAATTCCTATTACGATTACGAATTTTACGTAGAAAAAGTAACGTATAACGGTAAAGAAGAGCAGTTGAAAGGGGAAACGTCTTACACGTTCCCTGAACACGGCGAATTTTCTTTTACCTTCTGCGTGGAAACGAACGATGGGCAAATTTTAAAAGCGCAGCATGAAGTAACCGTACGCAAACAACAGGTGCTTGCAGACGGCGCGGAAGAATGGATGGCGGAAAATAATATTTCCGTAGACCCGGAAGGTTATACTTACATATCTTCCGACGGATACGTAGAATTAGACGCAGGCTATATTAACGGCTCGTATTTTAAAGACTATGTGCCTTATATCGCGTTCAACGGTAAAGACGGCGAGAACGGCTACGGCGCAAATACTTACGTAACAGTAGATTTCACGGGCAAGAACCTTCCCCAAGTCGCATTCTTCTGCGACGAAGTAAAGCCCAGCTACACCGACGGGGGAAAGGGGATGCTTTTCTTCAACGGTTTTGCATACGGACGAACGAACGTAGAACCCCAAATCAGCCGTATGGTAGTTTTCGGGCCGAATAAGGCAAGCTATGGCGAGCTTGACAATAAGGGTCGCTTTGTAGCAATCGGCTCTGCCACGTCTCCTTGCCCTGCAAGTTGGAATAGTTTGGATGAAAACTGTCAGTACAGATATATAATCGGTATTGAAAAGGCGACGGCAACGTCTATGACGGCGCGTATCCTTTTGATTAACCTGACGACTTGCGAAAGGGTATGGGATTTTTCGCAAAAGCTGTCTGGATATACGGTAACACAGTGCTCGCTCGAACCTTGTCCGCATACGAACGGCGGCTGCTCAGAACCCCTTAATTTGGACGACAGCTATTATACGGGCAGTATCGTTTTGTATGGACTTTACGGCTACGACGCGACCTTTGATAAGGTATATATGCCTGTAACGGGGGTCAACGACATTTACGAGCTGGATCAAGCGGCGGAATTTAAGGACGATTATAAAAAGCATTGTAATTTGGGCGATACGGCAAACGTAGCCGACTATATCACGATTCCTACGGTGGATTACGAATTCCGCGTGGTAGATCCCGACGGGTTGCCCGTAACCATTGATGATGACGGCAATTTCACGTTTGTCAAGAGCGGTACGTATAGATTGTACTATGCGCCCAACGACGGGAATATCCGTCAAAGCTCGATAACCGTAAAGGTTTTGTATGAGTTGGATACTCCGTTTGCGGCGGATTATTTAGAAACGCAAGGGGTGATTAACCCGTTCGAAGGAAGCATACTTGCCGTACCCAACACGAATGCGAATTTCATTAGCGAAGGGACGCGAAGTATCAAATATTACGCGGTGAGCGCAACGGATAATTTCAACGTCTTCGTTTCGAAAGAGTTTACCGATTTCGTATACCTTTCCAGAAAGGTACAAGGCGTAAGCTTTGAAATCTATTCGGAAACAGCGCTCAGTTATAGGCTGAAAACGTTGACGGACGACCCCCAAAACAACGCGTATCTTAGAGAAGATTACACGGGTACGATTCCCGCGGAAACGTGGACGACGGTAGTTTTATCGCGCGCGTTGATGATGAAGAATTTTGAAACGTATCGATCCAAAGCCTACTCCATTGCGTTGGCGTTAGAGAAGACGGGCGGCTTTGGCGCAACGGAGTGCGTATATATCGATAATATTCAGCTGGTTATAGACGGCGAAGGCGCAGTTGCAAACGAAGCGCAGACGTTTATGCAAGCAAACAATATAACGGCTTATGAATACGATTCCATCAGCGCGGATATGAGCGTAGCGTTGAGAGCAGCTTATTATCAAGGAAGACCTGAATACGATTCGCAGCGAATGAGCAACGACGACGTTCCTTACGTTGCGTACAACGGCAGCTACGGCGCGGGCAATTACGTAGTAGTAGATTTCACGGGTAAAAACGTACCGCAATTCTGTTTCTTCGCAAAAGAAGTTACGTCGTCGCTCTTGGACGGCAAAGCGGGTATTTACGTGCACACAGGTATGTCCAAAGAGAACGGTGATTATAATGACATCAACGATGGCAATCGCGTTACCTTCTTTGGTCCGAAAAAGATAGAGTATGCCCACGTCAACAACCAAGGCCGACTTGGGGTATACGGTTCGGCAACGGACGTTTCGCCGCTTTCCATCAACGGTTTGGCGGACGGTACGCATTATAGATACGTTATCGGTATCAAGAGCGCGCAAAGCGGTAATTTCGTGTTGGAACAACTTTTGATAAATTTGGATACGAATACGGAAGCGGTGCGTTATGAAACGAGAATCTCGGGCGGTTGGATTACGGCGGATTATATCAGCGGTAACATCGTAATGTACGGTAGATATAACGTGGCGATTACCTTGGATAAAATCTATGCGATTTACGAAGACGTAAGCAATATCTACGAAATCGACAAGGTATCCGAAGCGCTTGGCGCGTAAAAGGAGAAAGACTATGAAGAAGAAACTTATAGCAATGTGCTTAGCTGTCGTTTCCGCATGCACCCCGATATTTGGCGGTTGCGGAGAGAATGAAGCGAAAATTCCCGAAGGCCCCGACTATTCGGCGTCTACTTTGCAATATGATTTCTATGGCTATTCCGCGTGCATTGACGGTTGGAATATCGACGGCGTAGCGTACGACTCGGACGAAGACTATCTTTCGGTAGAGCGTATTAAAGAATACAAGGACGCGGGAATGACCATCTATTTCCCGCAGGCAGGCGCCTTGGTGACGGATGCGTCGGCGCAGGATTTTGAAAACAGCGACGTCAAAAAAGCGTTGGATTATTCGTTAGAAGCAGGAATTGACAAAGTAATTTTAATGGATACGCGTATCCAAGCGCTTTCTAAACCCAGCTTTGGGACGGATAAGCAAATCAAGGAGAAAGTCAACAACGGCACGATTTTAAACGAAGCGGGTTTGATCGGCGAAGGCAAACAGTTTGCAACGGAAGCGGATTTGGACGCATACGTTGCGGAATGTATGGCTCCTTATAAAGATCACGAAGCGTTTTACGGGGTTATGCTCGGCGACGAACCGTACTTCTATCAAGCGCAAAACTACGGACAGGTATATCGTTCGATTAAGCGCGTATGTCCCGAAGCGTATATCCAGTATAACCTGCACCCGATTTCGTCAACGGAAGACGAAGATAACCGTAAAATATACTTTACCGGCGTAGAAGACAAAGAAGGGCTGACGCAAACGGAACAGATGGTTCAAGCTTACGAAAGCTATTTGCGTTTATTCTTGGACGCAACGGGAGCGAAATATATCCAATACGACCAATATCCTTTTAGACGCGCCGATACGGTAGATTTGTACTATATTCTTGGATTGCAGGTGGTTTCAAGGTTGGCGCAGGAATACGACGCGGAATTCTATTTTGTAACGCAAACGTACGGACAGACGGACAACATAACAAACCCCAGAATGTTGTCGCAGGAAGATTTGTATTGGCTCAACAATATGTTGGTAGGGTTTGGTATCAAACAAATATCCTATTTTACCTACTTCACCAAAGCGGACAACAATAGAGAACATTTCATCGACGGTAACTCGTTCCTTACTTGGCGCGGCGAAAAAACGGACATCTATCATTGGATGAAACAAATTATGACCGAAGAGCAAAAGCTCGCGCCGACGGTTTTAAACTTCGATTATAGAAGCAGTAAGGTTTACAGATTAGAAATGACAAGCTTTGACTGTACCTATGCAATGCGCACCATAGAAACGCCTGATTTTGTTGCGTTAAAAGACGTAAACATCAATAAAGAAGTTGCGTTGGTAACCGAGCTGTACGACGACGAAAAGCAAAATTATATGTATATGGTACAAAACATAGTCGATTCCACCAAAAAGGGCAGTAAAGCGTACCAAACTACGGAGTTGACGTTTGATACGGCGTATAAATATGCGGCGGTATACGTAAAGGGCGAACGCACGCTTGTAAAACTGGATAAAGGCAAGCTCACGTTAAAGCATAAAGCAGGCGAAGCAACCTACGTAATGCCCTATTAAAGGAAAAAATAACAGACGTTATATTAAAACTCGAAAAATGAAGGAGGAAAACAATTATGAATAGCAAAATGAAGAAACTGATTGCGTGTTTGACGGTATTGTGTACGATGGGATTAGGGATTGCCTGCGGAGATAGCGGCGACCCCGTAGATACGGGAAGTCAGCCCGAACAGTCCAGCCCATATTCCGAAAGTAGCGTGGAATCCAGCAAAGCGGAAGAATCCGAAGAAAGTAGAGTGGAATCCAGCGAAGTGGAAGAATCCAAAGAAAGCGGCGTAGAATCCAGCGAAGCGGAAGAATCCAAAGAAAGCGGCGTAGAAAGTAGCGAAGCGGAAGAATCCGAAGACAGCAGCGTAGAAAGTAGCGAAACGGAAGAATCCGAAGATAGCAGCGTAGAAAGTAGCGAAGACGGTAGTTCGGAAGAAATTGCGCAATACACGGTGCAGTTCGTTGATTGGAACGACGAAGTGATCAGCGCGCAAAGCTATGAAGAAGGCGCAACGGTTGCCATTCCCGACGCTCCGACGAGAGAAGCGGACGAAGAATATACGTATACGTTTGCAGGCTGGGATAAAGAAGTCGTAGCCGCGACTGAAAACGTAACGTACAAAGCGACGTACAGCAAGACGGCTATTGAATACAACGTAACGTTTAAGGCGGACGGCGTAGAAGTCGGCGAAGCGCAAAAATACAGCGTAGAAAACAAAGAAATTAACGTTCCCGAAGTACCCGGCAAGGCGCATTATACGGGCGCTTGGGAAGAATATATCTTGGCTACGGGCGACGTGGTCGTCAACGCGGTATATACGCCCGTTGACTATACGATTACTTTCCTTAACGGCGAAGAAGAAGTAGAAATAATTTCCTTCAACGTAGAAAACAACGACAAGTCCGCGCCGTCTATTCCCGAAAAGACGGGTTACACGGGTGCTTGGGACGAGTATAGCTTCACTACGTTTGAAGATCAAACGGTAAGCGTGAATTATACTGCGAATGAATACACGATTACCTACGATGCAAACGGCGGTACGGTAGAACCCGTGGAACAAACGGTTACTTATGACGGAGCTTACGCGCTTGCAACGGCGAGCGGAGCTAAATTCTATCAAGAATTTATTGGCTGGCAGGACGAAAACGGTAACGTTTGCGATATGGAAGGCGAATGGAAAATCGCTTCGGACGTAACCTTGACAGCTATTTACAGCAACGCGATTACGTTTGATTCGATGACGGAAGTTCCTTCGTATCTTCAAAACGGCGGCAGAGCATCGCTTGCGATTGTAGACGGCAACGGCGGCAAGGTATTGCAGGCTACGTCGGAAAATAACGATCAAGGCAACGTGCGCATTATGATGCCGCTTAGCTATATGGCTGAGTTCTTTGAAGACCCTTCGGTACAATATATGGCGTTTGACTTAAAGCTTCCCGAAGGCGCAACGACCGGTATCAACAGCATTATGTATCATAATCTTGACCAAACCAACTATACGGCGTACGAAAACGGGCAGTTTGACGCTCCGCCTACGGACGCGCCGAAGAGCTATTATTTGCCGAGATCGGTTTACGAAACTTGGGTCGCGAACGGCAAGACGGAAGGACGTTTCCTTAACGTGCAAGCGGGCATTACGCAGGGCGCAAGCTATTGGATCGACAATATTCGTCCCGTAACGGCTGACGAATATATTGCCGACGTATTGAACTTTGAAAGCGGCGCAATTAGAACGAACAATCCTAATCAACCGTTGTTTTACGCGCCGAGCGATATGACGGGCTGGCAGTTGGGATTTAGCAACGCAAATGAAGCGACGGCGAAATTTACCAGCGAAATCGTTTCCAGCGGCAATCGCGCTTTGCAATTTACGAAATACAGCGGTGACACTTCCATTTTGATGTGCCATTTCGCAGATCCTTCTTTGGAAGTTGCAATGCGTGAAGCGGGCTATATTGCCTTTGATTTGTACGTACCCGAAGGCTCGGACGCGAAGATTGTAAAAGTGAATCTGCCGTGGTATGGTACGTTGCAACAAGGTTGGAATACTATTTATGAAAAGGTAGACGCAACGAATAACGAGCTTATTAGATTTACCGACACGACGGCAAGCACGTACGTAATCGACAATTTCCGCCTTTTGACGGAAGACGAATACAACAAGGCTAAGTTTGGCTTCGAAGCAGGCGGCGTTATCCGTGATAACAACTCTAACGACGACACGACAAGCGGCGGTTGGGCGTACTATTATGCAGGCTGGGATAAGGCGAATAACAAAGCGACGATCCAAGTAAACGAAGGTACTGGGGAAAACGATATGACCACCCTTTCCAACGTACGTTTCGCAACTGAACAAGCGCACGGCGGCGTATATTCTTTGGCGTTTGATAAGGAAGCGGGATATATGTCCTTGGGTATGGCTGCTGACTCTGCGATGTATGCGGCGATGAAAAACGGCTTTACCTTCTGGATTTACAGCACGACGGAAATCGACGGTACGCTCGACCATATTCTCTTCAACGGTAGCAACCAAAAATTAAACGGTGGCGAAGGGGTGAAAATCGAAGCGAACACCTGGACGCAAATTACGGTGACGGCTGCCGATATCAACTCTACCGGTCGTTTCTTGATTTTGCAAGGCGCTACGGAAGGTACGATTTACCTTGATGATTTCCAACCGTTGCCTGCGGCAAACGCAGAATAATTGATTAAAAGTAGGCATAGCAGTCGCCGCATGTTGCGGCGGCTGCCGAATGCGCCTAATGGGAGATAAAAGACGATGATTAAAAAAGTGGAAAACGACGTAAGGGGGAAGAAAAAGTACGTTTCGTTTTTGTTGGAAACGTATTCCCTTGACGAAAGCGATATAGTTACGACGTCCGTAGCTCCAAATGCGGACAAAGACATTACCCAAGACGATATTTTTAGTTAATAAATAGGAGTGGACGGCGACATGAAAAGAAATATAAGAAAAGCGTTGATTTCAATGTTGATCAGTACGACGGCTATAACGGCAGTCGGGGCGACGGTGTTGGGCGTAACGGATAAAATTCCTTTTATTGCATCGGCGGGGACGAGTACGACTCGTTTTGAAATGGTCGACGGCGCGTCTATCCGTTATAGCGAGCCTTTGGGTTTGCGTTTTATTGCGGAGCTTGGTCAAAAAGAATATAACGATTTGAAAACGCAAGAAGACGGCGTTACCCAAAAGATGGGTATGTTTATTATGCCTTGGAGTTATATTGCGGAAAATGACGAGCTTACGACAACGGATTATGCAAGCGTAGAAACCAAGTTGGATTACGTTTTTTATTCCAGCGACGGCTCTGCGGAAGAAAAATTATACGAATATGAAGACGAAAACGGCGATACCTATTATCGCGCAAACGGCGTCATTTCCAATTTGAAGTTACAAAATTACGCCAAAGAGTTTGTCGGTATCGCATACATAGCGGAAACGGAAAACGGTGTAACGACGTATACGTACACGGATATTTGCAAGGAAGACAACGTGCGTACTTCTGCGTACGTAGCCATCGAAGCGCACGCGGACTCCGAATACGCCGAAAATACGACGGCTCTTTCCGTTTTCGAAAAATATATTGACGGCGCGCAGTTGTATACAAACTGGGGCGTTACGGAAGTAGAAGTAGGGGGCGTAAACAAATATAAATACAGCGGCGTTACCTACGATTCCTTGGAAGAAGCAAAAACAGCGATTGCTAATTTCGAATACACTTTGACGCTTGATAAATCTGTCAAATACATAAAAGAAAAGGGCGTCGCACAGCTTAACGCAACGATTATGGACGCGACCCATAACGTCAATTTCACGGGCGCGCACGCGGTATATACTTCGTCCGACGAAAGCGTTGTCAAGGTGGACAAAGACGGTAAGATGACCTGGGTGAAGAACGGTACGGCGACGATTACGGCGGAATTTGCGGGAATTACGCAGACCTGCGACGTCATTTCGGGCGTAATCGATTTTAACGACGGCAAATTGCCTACTTATATCCAAAACGGCGGTAGAGCGTCGCTTACGATTGTAGACGGAAACGGCGGCAAAATGTTGCAGGCAACGTCGGAAAATAACAACCAAGGCAACGTACGTATTATGATGCCGCTTACGTATATTGGGGCGTTCTTCGAAGACCCTACTGTACAATATATGGCGTTTGATTTGAAGCTTCCCGAAGGAGCGACGACGGGTGTAAGCAGCATTATGTATCATAATCTTGATCAAACCAACTATACTGCTTACGAATCGGGCAGTCAATTTGATACTGCGCCTACGGACGCATTTAAGGGGTATTATTTATCGAGATCGGTTTACGAAACTTGGGTAGCCAACGGCAAAACGGAAGGGCGCTTCCTTAACGTGCAAGCGGGTATTACCTACGGCGCAAGCTATTGGATCGATAATATCCGCGCCGTAACGGCGGACGAATACACGGCGGGCTTATATAGTTTTGAAACGGGGTCTTTGAGAAATATGACCACGGAAATCGGATATTGCAGCCCGAGCTACAACCAATTCCATTTGAGAATTACGGGTGTTGACGCTTCGACGGCAAAGTTCACGAATGAGAATGTAACCGACGGTATGCGCGCAATTACGTTTACCAAAACCAGCGGTGAATCTGTCCTTATGTTTAATACTACGGACACCGAAATAAAGCTTGCAATGCGTGAAGCGGGCTATATTTCCTTTGATTTGTACGTACCCGAAGGCTCGGATGCGAAAATTAAGCATCATAATCAAGCGTGGTACGGCGCGTTAAAGCAGGGTTGGAACACCATTTACGAAAAAGTGCACGCAACGGATAATAATGTGATTCGATTTGTGGATACGACGGCAAGCACGTACGTAATCGACAATTTCCGCCTTTTGACGGAAGATGAATATAACCAAGCTATGTTCGGCTTTGAAGCTGGCGGCGTACTTCGTGACAACAATTCGAACAACGCTACGGCAAACGGCGGCTGGATGTATTATTACGCAGGCGCGGATAAGATGAACAATAAATGTTCAGTCGGTATTTCGGAAGGAACGGGCGCAAACGACGTAGCAACCCTTTCCAACGTACGCTTTGCAACCGAAAAGACGCACAGCGGCGCGTATTCGTTGGCGTTTGATAAGAAAGCGGGTTATATAAGCTTGCATATGGCGGCAGACTCCACTATGTATTCGTTTATGAAGAACGGCTTTACCTTCTGGATTTACAGCACGGTGGAAATGAACGGTACAAGCGATAGCCAGTTTATCAACGGCGTAAACGGCAAGCTCAACGGCGGCAGCGGTATTACCATTCCCGCAAATACTTGGACGAAAGTTACCTTAACGGCTGCCGACATTCATTCTACTGCCGGTCGTTTCTTGATTTTGCAAGGCAATACGGCAGGTGCGATTTATTTCGACGATTTTGAGCCGCTTAAAACGAGTACGATAACCTATGACGCAGGCGAGCTCGGTACGGTGGATTCGGACACGCAAGCCGTTTTGGCGGGCGAACAGTACACGCTTGCAACGCCTACGGCATATCGCGATTTCCTTGGTTGGTACAACGGCGAAGAGCTTGTGCCTATGTCGGGGACTTGGAATCTTGACGGAAACGTTACTTTGACGGCAAAATATGCCGATACGTTGTCTTTTGACGACGGCGTACTGCCTACGTATATGACGAAAGCAGGTTCTACGGAATCCCTTTCTATCGTAGAAGTAGACGGCAGCAACGCATTGCAAATCAAAGCGAGCTCGGGTACGTACAATCCTATAATGAACGTAACGATAGAGTTTTTGGCTTCCTTCTTCGAAGGAACGGACGTGGATTATATCGCGTTTGACGCCAAGACGGGTTCGTCGAAAATAGGCAACTTCCGCCGTTCGACGATGAGATCGTCGGGCTGGGGTTATGAACCGTATGAAAACGATAACGGCTTCAACGGTATCGATACTACCTATAAGACCTTCTTCTTCTCGAGAGCGGACTATAATTATTGGGTAGCGAACAACAAAACGGTGGATGCGCTCATCTACGCGCAAGGCGTAGCAGGCGGCGACAGCGTTTACGTGGATAATATTAGACCTGCAACGCAAGAAGAGTGCGAGCTTATGATGTACAGCTTCGGCAGCGGCGGTGTTCGTCAGTATTCGGATAAAGAATTGTTCTTCTATTCGCCTTTGACTTCGGTTGCAGATAGAACGTTTGGTATGCTGTTAGAAGATGGTAAGGCATTTACCAACGTTGGCTACGTAGAAAACGGTACGGACGGCAACCGCGCGTTCCAGTTTACGAAAGCGGCAGGAAAAGCGCAGCTTAATTTCCCTTCGGATAAGAAAGGTTACACCACGATTGTTACCAAGACGGGCTATTACGCGGTAGATATTTATATTCCCGCGGATTCCGACGCTACGTTTACTTATCACGAAGCGGCTTGGAACGACGCCGTGATTACCAAGGGCGCTTGGAATACCTTCTACGGAAAAGGCAACAACGTCGTAGAATGGACGGATACGACCGGCGGCCCG
>JBGVRC010000144.1:0-7400 GCA_045128055.1 Candidatus Scatosoma sp.
CATGTCGACTACCTCACCGCTGACGAAGAAGATAAATATATCGTAGCGCAGGCAAACGAACCCCTTGACGAAGAAGGCAAGTTCGTAAACGAACGCGTTGGTTGCCGTCACAAGAACGATATCACCGAAATGCCCCGCGAAAAAATGGACTATATGGACGTTTCGCCCAAACAGCTCGTTTCCGTCGCAGCGGCGCTTATTCCTTTCCTTGAAAACGACGATACCAACCGTGCCCTCATGGGCTCGAACATGCAACGTCAAGCAGTTCCTCTTCTTAAAACGGAATCCGCAATCGTTGCAACGGGTATCGAAAGCTCCATTGCAAAATATTCGGGCGTAATCGTAACCGCGAAAGAAGCGGGCGTAGTCGTATACTGCGCGTCGAATATGATTAAGATTCGCGAAGAAGACGGCACGGTACGCGAATATCCCTTAAAGAAATTCGAACGCTCCAACGCAGGCACCAGCTTGAACCAACGTCCCATCGTTTCCACGGGCGACAGAGTATTCAAGGGCGAAATCATCGCAGATGGTCCTTCGACCAACAACGGTGAACTTGCACTTGGTAAAAACATTCTCGTCGGCTATATGGAATGGGAAGGCTACAACTACGAAGACGCTATCTTGCTCTCCGAAAAACTCGTTCAAGACGACGTATTCACTTCCGTGCATATTGAAAAGCACGAAATGGAAGCGAGAGATACCAAGCTTGGTCCCGAAGAAATTACGCGCGATATCCCCAACGTAGGCGACGACGCGCTCAAAGATTTGGACGAAGACGGTATCATTCGTATCGGCGCGGAAGTACAAAGCGGCGACATTCTCGTAGGTAAAGTATCCCCTAAGGGCGAAGCAGAGCTCACGCCCGAAGAAAGATTGCTCCGCGCAATTTTCGGTGAAAAATCGAGAGAAATGCGCGATACGTCCTTGAAAGTACCCCACGGCGAAGGCGGCGTAGTCGTTGACGTTAAGGTATTCACCAGAGAAAACAAGGACGAGCTTGACCCCGGCGTCAACAAACTCGTTCGCGTATATATCGCGCAAAAGAGAAAAATCCAAGTCGGCGACAAGATGGCAGGTCGTCACGGTAACAAGGGCGTCATCTCCCGCGTGCTTTCGCAGGCGGATATGCCTTTCCTTGCAGACGGTACGCCCCTTCAAATCTTGCTCAATCCCTTGGGCGTTCCTTCGCGTATGAACATCGGTCAGGTTCTCGAAGTGCACCTTGGCTACGTATGTAAACAGCTCGGTTGGAAGATTGCGACGCCCGTATTCGACGGCGCAACGGAAAAAGACCTTGAAAAGATGTTCCGCGAAAACAACCTTTTGAACCCCGACGGCAAGGTAGACGGTAAATTCCAAGTATTCGACGGCAGAACGGGCGAACCTTTCGAAAACCGCGTAACCATCGGCGTTCAATATATGATTAAACTTATCCACCTTGTTGACGACAAGATCCACGCGCGTGCAATCGGTCCTTACAGCTTGGTTACGCAACAGCCCTTGGGCGGTAAAGCGCAATTCGGCGGTCAGCGTTTCGGGGAAATGGAAGTTTGGGCGCTCGAAGCTTACGGCGCGGCGCACATCTTGCAAGAAATCCTTACCGTTAAGTCGGACGACATCGTGGGTCGTGTAAAGACGTACGAATCCATCGTTCGCGGCGAAAACATTTCCGAACCCGGTATTCCCGAAGCGTTTAAGGTTCTATTGAAGGAATTGCAAGCGCTCGCTCTCGACGTAAAAGTCTTGACGGAACAAGGCGACGAACTTGTTATTCGCGAAGTGGAAGAGGAAGAAGACAATATGGATACTGCAGCAAGTCGCAGAGACGCTGCTAAACAAGAAGAACTTGACGAAATCGACTTCAGCGTGGACGATGATGAAGACGACGAAGACGAATTTGACGTTAAGTCTATCTTCGAAGAAGAAGGCGACGATGAAGACGGTTTCAATATCAGCGAATCGGACGATGACGACGATTTCGATGACGAAGACGATACGTTTGGCTTTGACAAACTTTTCGACGACGCATTCGACGATGAAGAATAATTAAGGAGGAGATATTACTATGTACGAATTAAACGATTTTCATTCTATTCAAATCAGCGTTGCTTCTCCCGAAAAAGTAAGAGAATGGTCGTACGGCGAAGTAACCAAGCCCGAAACCATCAACTACCGCACCCAAAAGCCCGAAAAAGACGGTCTTTTCTGCGAAAAGATCTTTGGGCCGATGAAAGACTGGGAATGTCATTGCGGTAAATACAAGAGAGTAAAGTATAAAGGTCACGTGTGCGAAAAGTGCGGCGTTGAAATCACCCGCTCTAAGGTACGTCGTGAAAGAATGGGGCATATCGAGCTCGCTGCTCCCGTTTCCCACATTTGGTATTTCAAGGGCGTACCTTCCAAAATCGGTTTGCTCTTGAATATGGGACCTAAACAGCTCGAACAGGTTATCTATTTCGCTTCCTACGTCGTACTTGACCCCGGCAGCGTAACTGAACTCAAATATAAGCAAGTTATCACCGATAAACAGCTTCGCGAAATCGAAGAAACGTACGGTGACGCGTCCGTAACCGGTCTTAAAGTAGGTATGGGTGCAGAATCCATTCGCGAACTTTTGATGGCGGTGGATTTAGACAAGGAAAGCGCGGAATGTAAAGCGGACCTTGGCGACGTAAACAGCCAAAAAGCGCCTGGTCAAAAGGCGATTAAGGCGATTAAGCGTTTGGAAGTTATCGAATCGTTCAGAAAGAGCGGCAACCGCCCCGAATGGATGATTTTGACGGTACTTCCCGTTATTCCCCCCGATATCCGTCCTATGGTACAGCTCGACGGCGGTAGATTTGCTACGTCCGACTTAAACGACTTGTACCGCCGCGTTATCAACCGTAACAACCGCTTGAAGAAGATGATGGAAATCGGCGCGCCCGATATGATTATCAAAAACGAAAAGCGTATGTTGCAAGAAGCGGTAGACGCTCTTATCGACAACGGCAGAAGGGGAAAGGCATTGTCCGGTCCTTCCAACCGCGATTTGAAATCCCTTTCCGCAATGCTTCGCGGTAAGCAGGGTCGTTTCCGTCAAAACTTGCTCGGTAAACGTGTAGACTATTCCGGTCGTTCGGTTATCGTCGTTGGTCCCGAGCTTAAAATTTATCAATGCGGTTTGCCCAAGGAAATGGCAATCGAGCTTTTCAAGCCCTTCATTATGAAGAGATTGGTAGAAAGCGGTCAATGCCACAACATTAAAACGGCAAAACGCGCTGTTGAAAAAGCAAAGGATATGGTTTGGAACGTTCTTGAAGACGTAATCAAAGACCATCCCGTACTTTTGAACCGTGCTCCTACGTTGCACCGTTTGTCCATTCAAGCGTTCGAACCCGTATTGATCGAAGGCAGAGCGATTAAAATTTCGCCCCTTGTCTGCGGACCTTTCAACGCCGACTTCGACGGCGACCAAATGGCAGTGCACCTTCCTTTGAGCGTGGAAGCGCAAGCAGAAGCAAGATTCTTGATGTTGTCCGCAAACAACATTTTGAAGCTTGCCGACGGTAAGTCCGTCATGTCGCCTACGCAAGATATGATTATCGGCGCGTACTGCTTGACGATTAAGCGTCAAGAAGAAGGCAAGAAGTACGATTCGCAGGGTAGACCCGACGAAAATGGGGAAGTATATATCCCCCCCGTATACGCAAGCGAAAACGAAGCAATCCTTGCTTACCAAAACAAGATTGCGCACGAACAGGACGAAATGTACTTGAAGAGAACGGTTGAGCTTCCCGAAGGTATGTTTGAAGACCTGCCCTTGCCTTATAGATGTCCCGTTGAAAACAAAGCGGGCGAAACGCCTATCAAGTACGCGGAAGTTAGACGCAACGAAAAGACGGGCAAGCTTGAAGTATCGGGCGTTATCAAGACGACCATCGGTAGATTGATTTACAACGACGGTTTGCCCCAAGACTTGGGCTTCGTGAAGAGAACCACTCCCGAATCCTTCCTTCGTTTGGAACTCGACACCGAGTTCATCGGCAGCGCAAGAGCTATCGGCAAAAAGCACCTTTCCAAAATCGTTGAAGCATCGTTTAGAACGGGCAAAGCGCCTAAGGCAAGCTACGTTTTGGACGCAATGAAGGAAAGGGGTTACAAATACTCGACGCTTGCCGCTTTGACGACGTCGGTATTCGATATGAAGATTCCCGCAGAAAAGCAGGAAATCATTGAAAACGCAGAAAAAGAAGTATCCAAGATCGCGAAGAAATACGCGCGTGGTTTGTTGAACGAAGACGAACGCTACACCGCGGTTATCGCGCAATGGGACGCAGCGACCGACAAGGTTGCAGGGCTTTTGAAGAAGCAGGGTGAAGAAGACAAGTTCAATCCTATTTGGATGATGGCTGACTCCGGTGCCCGTGGTTCTATCGACCAAATTAAGCAGCTCGCAGGTATGCGTGGTCTAATGGTTAACCCCCAAGGTAAAAAGATCGAAGTCCCCGTAAAATCCTGTTTCCGTAACGGCTTGTCCGTTCTCGAATACTTCATTTCTTCGCACGGCGGCCGTAAAGGTTTGACGGATACCGCATTGAAGACGGCTGACTCTGGTTATCTTACCCGTCGTCTTGTAGACGTATCCCACGAAATCATCGTTCGCGAAGACGATTGTTGCGCAGGCAGAAAGCCCCAAGGTATGGTAGTAAAAGCAATTTACGACACCATCGGCAAGGTAATCGAAGACTTGCGTTCGAGAATTTTGGGTAGATTTGCGGCAGAAGACGTCATTCACCCCGAAACGGGCGAAGTAATCGTTGGTATGAACCAATTTATCGACGAAAAAGAAGCGAATGCAATCGTTGACGCAGGCATCACGCAGGTGGCAATCCGCAGCATCTTTGCTTGTTCGTCCAGATTCGGCGTTTGCGCGAAGTGCTACGGTAAAAATATGGCTACTACGTTGCCCGTTCAGGTCGGCGAAGCAGTCGGTACGATTGCGGCGCAGTCCATCGGTGAACCTGGTACTCAGCTTACCATGCGTACCTTCCACACGGGCGGTATCGCAGCGACGGGGGACATCACGCAAGGTCTTCCCCGTGTCGAAGAATTGTTCGAAGTTCGTAAACCTAAGGGTTGCGCAACCATTTGCGAAGTAGAAGGCGTAATCTCCATCGACGACTCCGACGGTTCGAAGCATATCAAGGTATGCGACGAAGCAACGGGCGAAGTGAAGAAGGAATACACCTTGCCGTTCAATGCGGAAATCAAGGTAAAAGACGGCGCGAAAGTTGCCCCTGGTGACCTTCTTAACGCAGGTAGCGTATATCCCCAAGACATCTTGCACGTACAAGGCGTTAAGGGCGTTCAAGACTATATCCTTGAACAAGTACAGTCGGTATACCGTTCGCAAGGCGTTGAAATCAACGACAAGCACGTTGAAATCATCGTTCGTCAAATGCTTAAAAAGGTCCGCGTAGAAAACGCAGGGGATACCAACCTTCTTCCTGGCGAACTCGTAGATATGGTTACGTTCCAAGACGAAAGTGCGAAGGCAATGGCAAACGGCGGCAGACCCGCTCTTGCAAAACGTGTGCTTTTGGGTATCACCAAAGCCGCGCTCGCAACCGATTCCTTCTTGTCCGCAGCGTCCTTCCAAGAAACGTCGAGAGTTCTCACCGAAGCGGCTATCCGCACCAAGAGAGACTACCTTGTCGGCTTGAAAGAAAACGTAATCATCGGTAAATTGATTCCTGCCGGTACGGGTACAAAAGCATATAAAAACATTGCGCCCCAATACGTTGGTAACTACAACGCTCCCGCAACGGAAACGCAAGAAGTAACCGAATAATTTATCTTTTAAAGGTGTAAAACGAAGCGTCTTTTGCAGTTTTTGCAAAAGACGCTTTTGTTTATAAATAGCCGTTTTTATAAAAATAGGCATACCAGGTACGCGTTGAATTTTTTTTGGCGGGGTTAATTTTTTTGTGGGAACAGCCGATTTTCTTTCGTTTAGGGCTTGCAAAGCATAGAAAAGTGTGCTATAATAGGCTTAACTTGAAAAATCCGTCAAAATAATGGCGAAAATAGGAGAAAAAAATATGCAAATGACCTTTCGTTGGTACGGAAAGGGTAACGACCGTATTCAATTATCGGATATCAAGCAAATTCCAGGCGTAACAGGTATTGTTTGGGCTTTGCACGACAAAATGCCCGGCGAAATTTGGGAAGAGCACGAAATTGCGGAAGTGAAAAAGCAATGCGACGAGTACGGCTTTAACATTGACGTGGTAGAGTCCGTAAACGTGCACGACGATATCAAAATCGGATTGCCTACAAGGGATCAATACATAGAAAATTATAAGCAAACCATACGCAATCTTTCCAAGTTCGGCGTAAAAGTGATTTGCTATAATTTTATGCCTATTTTCGACTGGACGAGAAGTAATTTATTCCACGAAGTCGGCGACGGTTCGACGGCTCTTTTCTACGAAAAGGGTATGATTCAAGACGATTACAACGCGATGGCGAAGTATATCTTGGATTTCACGGAAAAGTACAATATGACCTTCCCCGGTTGGGAACCCGAACGTATGGCGAAATTAGACGAGCTGTTTAAGGCTTACGCCGACGTGGATAAAGAAAAGCTTTGGGCAAATCTTAAATATTTCTTGGAAGCGATTATGCCCACTTGCCGCGAATGCGACATCAAAATGGCGATCCATATGGACGATCCGCCTTGGGATATCTTCGGCTTGCCCCGTCTTCTCGTAGACGAGCCGAGCATCGATAGGTTCTTAAAAATGGTGGACGACGAATACAACTGCTTGACGCTTTGTTCAGGTAGCTTGAATGCAAACCCCGACAACGACGTGGCGGCAATCGTCAGAAAACATTGCGATAGAATTGCGTTTGCGCATATCCGCAATGTAAAACACTTTGAAAACGGCGACTTTTCCGAAGCAAGCCATCGCGATTGCGACGGGGATACGGGCATCTTAAATATCCTTAAAGCGTACCACGATTGTGGCTTTAAGGGTTACATTCGTCCCGACCATGGTAGACACCTTTGGGACGAAGGACCTGGGAAAGTACGTCCTGGTTACGGGCTTTACGACCGTGCTTTGGGTATTATGTATATGCTCGGCGTATGGGATATGCTCAATCGACTTGAAAAAAACAAGTAAACGCATATAAGCGTCGCAATACTTCGTTGCCTACGTTTTCCTTGCTTGCGTACGAATATGTACGCGCCCATCGGAAAGCCTTGTGCGCCTTGTCTTGCTCGTTTCTCTGCGTTTCACAAAAATCAATCATTTTAAAGGGAGTATCATATGAAATTACAAGACAAAGTAATCGCCATCACAGGCGCAGGCGGTATTTTTTGTAGTGAATTTGCAAAAGCTTTGGCAAAA
>JBGVRC010000145.1:0-6463 GCA_045128055.1 Candidatus Scatosoma sp.
AGATATCCACATTGAAAATATCGATATTCGCGAAACGCGTATTACGGGGATAGGTATTGAAAGCGTAGACGGAGCTGTCGTAGACGGGGTATATATCAAAAACGTAAAAATGACCAACGTCAACGCGCCGCTCTTTATTCACGTAGGTAAGCGTATGCGCGGACCGCAAGGCAGGGATATAGGTAAAATTAGAAACGTAACCTTGGAAAACATCACGGCGGAAGGTCCGTACGAACCGTATGAAATCGTGGCTTGGAATTATTTTAGCTTTAAAGACAACGACACCTATCAATATCCTTGGGTGTTTGGCGTAGCGGAAAGCTTTGACGATACAAAGGCGGGCAATACAGCGGAAAGCGACTGGCAAATGACGAGCAATATGTGTGGATTAAAGGGTTATCCCTTGGAAAATATTACGCTTAGAAACGTACATTTAAAGGTGGACGGCGGGGTGCAATCGTACAACCGTAACGTACCCGAAGATGCGCAGGATTATCCCGAAGTGTACGTGTACGGTAGGATTTTACCCGCTAAGGGTATATATTTTAGACATATTGAAGGCTTGACGTTGGAAAACGTAACGGTAGAGAGCTATCGCGAAGATATTCGAGAAAATTTCGTCTTTGACGACGTAAAATAAGGAGAAGAAAATGATTAAGGTTTTGCAATACGGGGAAGGGAACTTTTTGCGCACGTTTGTGGACGTGTATTTTGACACTTTAAACAAAAATGACGGGGGCAGGTACGAGGTGAACGTTGTAAAGCCCATTACGTTTGGCAATTTGGAACGCTTTGAAAAACAGCAAAATAAGTACCATATTATCCTTCGCGGTATGGAAAACGGCAAAGCGGTTGAAAACGTTTACAAAGTGGATAGTTTGGAAAAAGCAATCGACCCGTTTGCGGATTACGAAAGCTATATCGCTTTGGCAAAAGACCCCGAACTGAAAATTATCGTATCCAACACGACGGAAGCGGGGATTTGCTATAACGAAAAGGACGAAATAGACGGTTTTGACGGGATTACCTATCCTGCCAAACTCACTAAATTCCTTTACGAACGCTTTAACGCAGGCTTGGACGGGGTGTATTTGCTGCCCGTCGAGCTTATCGACAACAACGCGGACGAGTTGAAAAAATGCGTGGATAAATATATTGAACTTTGGGATTTGCCCGAAGCGTTTAAACAATGGAACGACGAGCAAAACTTCTATTGCAATACGCTCGTTGACCGTATTGTGTCGGGATATCCGCGCGATGAAGAAACCAAAGCGCATTTAACCGAGCTTATCGGTGAAACGGACGAATTAATGTCCATCGGCGAGCCGTTCGGGCTTTGGGCGGTAGAAAAGAAAGGGAATATTGCCGACTATATCAAGGAAGGCGTACATAATATCGAAGTGGTATTAACGAACGACATCGGGTATTACAAAAAGAGAAAGGTGCGCGTGCTGAACGGCAGTCACACCAACCTTGTGCCGACGGCGTTGATGCTTGGCGCGGTGACGGTGTACGACTGTATGGTGGATAAAAAGCTTTCGGCGTTTGTGGAAGACACCTTAAAGGCGGAAATTATCCCTTACGTTTCCAACGATATTGCGGCGACGACGGCGTTTGCGGACAGCGTAAAGGACAGATTTATGAACCCGTTTTTAAATCACCAGCTTGTCAGCATTTCCTTAAACTCCATTTCCAAATGGCGCGCAAGAGTATTGCCCAGCTTTAAGGACTATTACGAAGCGTACGGCGAAATCGCGCCCTGCTTAACCATCGGCTTTTCGTATTTAATGGCTATGTATTCGTCCATAGAAAAACAAGGCGAAAAGTATATGGTAAAAGTGCCGAACAGAGAAATCGAGCTCAAAGACGATTTGCCGTATTTAGAATATTTTGCAAACGGCGGGGACGTAGTCGAGTTTATGAAAAACGCAGAAATTTGGGGCGAAGATTTGACGGCGTACGCAGGCTTTGCAGAAGCGGTGCTTGGGAATGTAGAAAAGATTAAAAAAGGCGAAACGCTTATTTAACAATATGGATAAACAAAAGATAGTAACGGAAATTAAGGGCTATATAGGTATGGTGATAGGCTGCGTATTTTACGCGCTGAGTATCGTACTCTTTTTAGAACCGAACGGTATCGTGGCGGGCGGAGTTTCGGGGCTTTCCACACTCTTGCACTTGCTCAACAGAAAAATCCCCATAGGGCTAATTTCCATCGCGATCAACGTACCCATATTTTTGTTGGGATTAAAATATACGGGCTGGAAATTTATTTTGCGCTGTTTTTTGACGGTTGCAATCTTGGGCTTATGCACGGACGCGCTTACCTTTTTACCACAAATGACGGGTAACGCGTTGCTCGCTTCTTTATACGGCGGCGTGTTGCAAGGCGTGGGTATCGGTTTGTTTCTTCGCTTTGAATTTAGCAGCGGCGGAACGGAGCTGTTGGGGCGCGTGATTTCCAAATGGGTGAAAATTATCAATATTCCCATTTGCGTAGGGCTTTGCGATGCGATTATCGTCATTACGGGCGCAATCGCCTTAACTTCGGCGGATAATATTTTGTACGCCTTAATCGTGGTTTTTGTCAGCACGAAGCTTAGCGAATTGATTTTGACGGGGCTTGAAAAATCCAAGCTTTGTATTATCATCAGCAACAAGGGCATGGGCAAAGAAATTTCGCAGGCTTTGATAGAAAAAAGCCCGCGCGGCGTCACGATGCTCAGCGGCGAAGGTATGTACTGCCACGAAGATAGGGACGTCTTGTTTACCTGCGTAAAAAATCGTCAGTTGACGCAGCTTCGACAAATCGTACATTCCGTTGACGACAAGGCGTTTGTTATCATCAACGATTCGGTGGAAGTGCGTGGAAAGGGCTTCACTTCTTGGGAAAAGGATTTATAAAATGAAAAGTGTTATCATCAATCAAAAAGACAACGTAGGCGTATGCTTGGACGGCAGTGAAAAAATTCCTGCCGGGCATAAGTATGCTTTGCGGGCGATCGCAAAGGGCGAATACGTAATAAAATACGGTGAAATTATCGGCAGAGCCACGCAGGATATTGCTCAGGGCGAATGGGTGCATACGCACAACGTAAAATCGCATTTAGACGAAAACGTGGCATACAGGTACGCGTTCAATGCAAAAAATATCGAAAAAAGCAAGGCGACTTTTTTAGGATATAAACGCGAAAAAGGCAGAGCGGGTATTCGAAATGAAATTTATATCATTCCTACCGTCGGTTGCGTCAACAACGTATGTATGCGCCTTGCCAAAGAAGCGCAAAGCCTGATTTGCGGCAGTATTGACGGCGTGTACGCGTTCACCCATCAGTTTGGGTGTAGTCAGCTTGGCGACGATAATGAAAACATCAAAAAATTGTTGTGTTCGATTGCGTTAAATCCGAACGCAAGCTTTGTTTTGTTTGTGGGCTTGGGCTGTGAAAACAACGGCTTGGACGGAATAAAAGCCGAGCTTGCGCCGTATGAAAGAAAAAATATCGAATATTTCAACTGTCAAGACGTGGAAGACGAACACGCTTACGGTATGGATATTTTAAAAGGCTTCATCGATAAAGCTAAGGATTTCAAACGAGAAGAAGTGGATTTTTCTCAGCTTTGTATCGGTTTAAAATGCGGTGGCAGCGACGGATATTCGGGCTTGACGGCAAACCCGCTCGTGGGTAAAATTACGGACAAAGTAGTGGGCTTAAACGGCAGCGCGATTTTGACGGAAGTGCCTGAAATGTTCGGCGCGGAACAGCTTTTGATGAACAAGTGCAAAAATCAAGAAGTCTTTGAAAAATATAAAAAGATGATAGAAGATTTTAAGGCGTACTATACCAAACAAGGATTTCCCGTGTATGAAAATCCCAGCCCAGGAAACAAAAAAGGCGGCATTACCACCCTGGAAGAAAAATCTTTGGGCTGTATTGAAAAAGCGGGTTCGACGGAAATTGTGGATGTACTTGCATATGGCGAACCTGTAAAAGAAACGGGTGTGTCCGCGTTGAACGCGCCCGGCAACGATTTAATAGCGGCTACGGCTTTGGCGGCAAGCGGTTGTCAAATTGTACTTTTCACAACGGGTAGGGGCACGCCGTTTTCCACCTTTGTCCCGACAATGAAAATCGGTACGAATAACAACATTTCGTCTTTTAAAAACGGTTGGATTGATTTCAATGCCTATACAATGGACGAAGACGGATTGTTTGAGTTGCTCCAAAAAACCGTCAACGGCGAGTATAAATGCAAGAGCGAAGATATCCGTGAAATAGCCTTTTATAAAACGGGGGTTACGCTGTAACCATAGATATTACAATTAAAAAGATGGCGTAAAGGTGGTGATAGTCTTGCAAAAAATGAAAAACAAGTCGTTTTGGCTGATATTGATATGTTGGCTGGTGTATAGCTGTTCCTATATAGGCAAGCTTGGGTATTCGGCGACGATAGGCGAGATAGAAAGTTTTTACGGCGTGTTACACGCTACTGCGGGTACGGTAAGCACCTTCTTCTTTTTTGCTTACGGGGTGGGGCAAGTACTCAACGGCGTTTTGTGTAAATGGTACAATATCAAATACGTGGTATTTATTACCTTATGCGTTTCCGCTGCTTGTAATTTCATCGTTGCGCTCAAACCCGCTTTTTTTATTCTTAAATACGTTTGGCTTATCAACGGTTTTGTGCTGGCAACTTTATGGCCGACGCTTATTCGGCTTTTATCGGAAAGTCTATCGGAAAAGGAGCAAGGCAAAGCGGTCGTTGTAATGGGGACGACGGTGGCGACGGGTACGTTGCTTGTGTACGGATTGAGCGCTTGTTTTGCTTATTTTAACGCGTTTAATCTTATCTTTTATGTGGCAGGCTTGCTTTTACCTTGCATCGCGCTGATTTGGTTGTTTTCTTATTCAAAAATAAGTGTTTCTTTGCATAATGAAAAAGGAGAAAAAATCATACGAGAAGAAAAAACTTCTGGTATGCCCCATGTGCTTTGGTTGCCGATTGTTTTATTGGCGGTCTTTGCTGTCGTTACAAATCTTACCAAGGACGGATTGACGACTTGGGTACCCGTCATTTTAAAAGAAAAATTTGCAATGGACGGCTACGTCAGTATAGCTTTGACGGTTATCTTGCCGATTTTTGCAATTTTTGGGACAGCCGTTGCCGTGTTATTGAACAAAACAATAAAAAATATGGTGGTATTGTGCGCGGTATTGTTTGCAATGGCTACGGCGTTGGTTGGCGTAGTAATAGGCTTTATTTCTTTGAGCGCAGCTGTCACCATAGCAAGCTTTGCTTGTATTTCGTGCGTGATGTCAAGCGTCAATAACGTTATCACAAGTATGGCGCCCTTGTATTGGAGAGAAAAAATCAATTCGGGGTTATTAGCGGGCGTTTTAAACGGTTTTTGTTATATCGGTAGCGCAATCAGCTCGTACGGGCTCGGTTTTGTGGCGGATCAAGGCGGTTGGGATGCGGTGTTCTATTTATTGCTGTTCGGGTGTGGACTTTGCGTGATTGTCGGAGCAGTATACGGTGGCGTTACACTTTTGACAAAACAAAAGAAAAGTGAATAAAAAACAGCGGCGGAGCGTTCCGTCGCTGTTATATGTTGTCGCTTTTTATAAAATTATCTGTTGTTGATGAGCTTGGTCAATTCCACGGGGTCAACGATTTGGTCGCCTTTATACACGCGCATATTGCCCGAAGCGATTTCGTCGATGAGGATTACTTCGCCGTTGTTATAACCAAATTCAAACTTAATATCCCAAAGGTCAAGGCCGAGCGTTTTCAAATCGTCCGCAACTACCTTGGTGATTTTAAGGGTTTGTTCTTTCATACTGTTGAACATTTCCATACTCATAACGCCAAGCGCGGCAAGACCTTCCGCTGTAACAAGGGGATCGCCTTTTTCGTCGTTTTTAAAGGTGCATTCTACGTAGCCGCCTTCCAAACGAGTGCCGTTTTCGATGTATTCGCCGTATCTTCTGATAAAGCTGCCCGTAGCTACCAAGCGGCAAATTACTTCCAAACCGTGGCCGAATACGGTTGCGGGGAGAACTTCCATCGTTGCGTTTTCCACGTCAGCGGAAACGTAGTGGGTTTTGATACCCGCTTGTTTTAAAAGTTCAAAATAATATACGGAAGATTTCAAATTTGCTTTGCCGATGCCTTCAATGGTAAGCCCAACCGTGTTTTCGCCGGGATCGAACACGCCGTCTTTGCCGGTGCAATCGTCTTTAAATTTCAACATAACGTTGCCGTTATCAAGCTTGTAAACGTCTTTGGTTTTTCCTGTGTACAATTTTTCCATCTGCATATCCTCGTTCAAAAAATTCGTTCGGTTACCCCGACTGATTGTATTATAACAAATTTTTTGCAAATTTACAAATATATAAAGCTTAAAAATTTAAAAATTTTTATAATATTATCAAAAAGCCTATTATTTTGTTTTGATAGAAAG
>JBGVRC010000146.1:0-8836 GCA_045128055.1 Candidatus Scatosoma sp.
CGTTGTACGGATTCGTCGAATATTTCAGCGTATTCAAATCGGCAATCAGCTTCTCGTTGCCTACGGCAAAACCAAGTCTGCCGCCCGCAAGCGAGCGGGATTTGGAAAAGGTTTGCGTAACGAGTAAATTGTCGTATGTATCCACGAGCGGAACAACGCTTTCCCCGCCGAAATCTACGTACGCTTCGTCGATAATCACCACGTTGTCGGGATTGCTTTTTACGATTTTTTCAATCTCTCCAACCGTCAACGCTTTGCCCGTCGGCGCGTTGGGATTTGCAATTACGATATTTTTACCAAGCCCAACGTAATCGTCGCAATCGATAGAAAAATCGTTCTTTAAAGGAATAATCTCGTAAGGAATGTTATTAAGCTGGGCGAATACGGGATAAAAACCGTAGGTAATATCCGCAAAGACAATGGGGTGTTTTTCGTCGCAAAACGCCATAAACGCAAAATTGAGCGCTTCGTCCGAGCCGTTGGTCATCAATACCTGCGACTTTTTCACGCCAAGCATTTCCGCCGTCTTTTCCGTCAAAAGCGCGCTTTCGGGGTCGGAGTACAAATGCAGTCTTTTCCCTTCTTCTTCCACCGCATCCACCACCGATTGCGGGGGCGTAAAAGGCGATTCGTTGGTATTCAATTTTACGTATTTCGCCTGCTTAGGCTGTTCGCCCGGTACGTAGGGCGTCAACGAAGCATACTTCTCACTAAAAAATCTGCTCATAAAAACTCCGTTTTATTCTTTCTTCGTACGGATAACCGCGCTTTTTGCGTGCGCGTGCAACCCTTCTTTGTTTGCAAAATATTCCACTTTATTCGCTACCGCGCCAAGCGCTTCTTGCGTATAATAGCAAAACTGCGTTTTCTTGGTGAAATCGTCCACGGACAACGGCGACGAGAATTTTGCCGTGCCGCTGGTGGGCAAGGTATGGTTAGGTCCAGCAAAATAATCCCCCAACGCTTCGGGACAATGTCTGCCAAGGAAAACCGAACCCGCGTGACGTACTTTGTCTAAATAGAAGAAAGGCTCGTCCACGCAAAGCTCTAAATGCTCGGGCGCAATCTCGTTGGAAATTTCAATCGCGCCAAACAAATCTTCCGCAACGATAATTTTACCGTTATTATCCACGGAAACACGCGCGATGTCTTTTCTGGGCAACAACTCGATTTGTCTTTCGATTGCCGCGGAAACGGCGTTTGCAAAGTCCAAATCGTCGGTGACGAGCACCGCGCTTGCGTTTTTATCGTGTTCCGCCTGCGAAAGCAAGTCCGCCGCGATATGCTCGGGATTATTTTTTCCGTCCGCGACGATAAGAATTTCGCTCGGCCCTGCAATCATATCGATATCGACCTTACCGAAAACCTGTTTTTTCGCTTCCGCAACGAACGCGTTGCCGGGGCCTACGATTTTGTCTACCTTGGGTACGCTTTCCGTGCCGTAAGCAAGCGCCGCGATTGCCTGCGCGCCGCCGATTTTAAAAATTCGGGTGACGCCCGCTACCTTCGCCGCCGTCAAAATATCGGGGTTTACCTTCCCGTTTTTTGCGGGTGGCGTTACCATAACCACTTCGCTGCACCCCGCAAGCTTAGCGGGAATCGCGTCCATAAGCACGGTGGACGGATATGCTGCCGTACCGCCTGGAACGTAAAGCCCGGCCCGTTCGATTGCCGTCACTTTTTGCCCGACGATTACGCCGTCCGCGCGTTCGATACGAAACCCGTCGCGGATTTGCTTTGCGTGAAATTCGCGAATATTTTTCGCCGCTTCTTCTAAAATGGCGACGAATTCTTTGTCCGCGCAGTTGTACGCTTCGTCGATTTCATCTTGCGTTACTTCCAGCGAAGTCAATTTCACCCCGTCGAATTTTTCGGTATACGCATACAAAGCCGCGTCCTTTTTGGCTATCACTTCGGCAATAATCGCCGCCACAGCCCCTTCGACGTTTGCCATAGGCATAGCTCTTTCAAAGATTTCTTCGGGGGAAACTTCCCCCCATTTGTAAATTTTTATCATACCTTAACCTAATAATTCGCCGACTGTTTTTACAAGTCTTTCAATTTCTTCCGTTTTAAACTTAAAAGCCGCCTTGTTGGCGATAAGCCTTGCGCTGATGGGGAATACCGTTTCGATGACTTCCAAATCGTTTTCACGAAGCGTTGCCCCCGTTTCTACAATATCCACAATCACGTCGGAAAGCCCTAAAATGGGCGCGATTTCAATTGAGCCGTTTAAGTGGATAATATCGATTGCGCGGCTCTTGTCCGCATAGTGGCGCTTGGCTGCGTTGGCAAACTTGGTCGCTACGCGAAGGGTTCTTTGTCCGTCGTCGTAAAAGTCCTTTTTCGCCGCAACCGCCATTTTGCAAACGCCCATTTTTAAATCGAGCAGTTCATATACGGCAGGCGAATATTCTTCCAAAATATCCTTGCCGCAAACGCCGATATCCGCCGCCCCGCGTTCTACGTAAATAGATACGTCCGAAGGCTTGACCCAAAAATAACGCACGCCCTTTTCTTTGTTTTCAAATACGAGTTTTCGATTCGGTTCTTTGATAGACGGACATTCATATCCCGCCTTTTCAAACAAATCGTACGTTTTTTCTCCCAATCTACCCTTGGGAAGAGCTACGTTAATCATACGCCACCCCCCGTGATATCGACGAGCGTTTCATAGCGAACGTTCCCCGTCTTTTTTTGCGCGCGGACGCTCTTGCCTTGGCTTACCCAACCGTTTACCGCCGTTGCAATTTCCGCCGCCGAATTTTTATCGTCGTACAAAACCAAAACGTCCACGTCTTTCGCTTTGTTTTCCGCTTTAAAGCCTTCCAAAGCGTCCATATTTACCGCAAAGCCGATCGCGCCCGATTTTTTACCCATACGGCGCATCAATTTATCGTATCTACCGCCCGAAAGCACCCCGTCCGCTATGCCGTCGATAAAGCCTTTAAACACTACGTCGTCGTAGTAAGCCATATCGTTGACAACGGAGAAGTCCAAACGGTATTTATCCGCAAATTGCGTTGTAGACAAAAGCGCGCAAAGCTCTTGCAATGTGTCGTAGGCAAGTTTGGCTTTGCCGTCGACGCATATCGGCTTGATTTTACAAAGCACTTCGTCCGTTTTTCCGTACGCGGAAAGTAAAATTTGCAATTTTTGGGTGTTTTTTTCAGAGATTTCTTCATCCTGACAAAGCTTTGCAAGCGCGGGCGCGTTTTTTTCCGCAAGACAGCGCATAACCGCTTTGTCGAATTTTTCCCCTGCGTGGATTTCGGATAAGACAGCGAAAACAATGCCCAAGTGCGAAATATCCAAAATGAAATCGTTGGAAATAGCGGACAAGCTCGCCGCGGCTAAATACACCGCTTCGAATACGTCGTACGCGCCGATTTCCCCGATACATTCCAACCCCGCCTGCGGGATTTCTTTAAACTGCTTGGTGTTTCCCGAAATACGGTATACGTTTTCGTGGTAATACACCTTCCTTTTCGCTTCGCCGTCCACGCTGTTTTTGATGATAGACAGCGTAACGTCGGGCTTTAACGCCAGCAGTTTTCCGTCCGTATCGTTGAAGGTAATCATACCTTCACCCATTAAAAACTCTTTGTTGGATACGTATAAATCGTATTCTTCGAATTTGCTCATTTTATATGGCAAATAACCGTATTTTTTGTAAAGAGAACGAAGCGCAAACGCAATGCGTTCTTCTTCTTTTAAAATCATCTCCGTCATAATACTCTCCTTATCATAAGCGATTGCTATCAAGAAAAGGTGCGAACGCCAAATACCCCTTCAATCGCGGTAAGCGTATTTAAAATATCCGCCCCCGCTTCTACGTTGGTTTCTACGATGGTGTACGCAATTTCGCCCTTAGAACCGTTAGCAAGATGTTCGATATTGATATTTTGCGCCGAAAATGCCGATGTGATTTGCGTAAGCATATTCGGAATATTTTTATTCATAATACAAACGCGCGGATTTTCCAAATGCGGTAATCCCACCGTCGGGAAGTTGACGCTGTTGCGAATATTGCCGCAGGTCAAAAATTCATCCAACTGCTGCGCCGCCATAATTGCACAATGGTCTTCTGATTCAATCGTGGACGCGCCAAGGTGTGGAATGGTGATAATGCCGTCTACCCCCACCGTTTCGTCCGTGGGGAAGTCGGTGAGATACGCCGCTACTTTTTTGTCCTGTATCGCCTTTTTCACGTCCGCGGCGTTGACCAAATCCGCTCTTGCTAAATTTAAAATCCTTACGCCGTCCTTCATTTGCGCAATCGTCTTTTCGCATATCATATTTTTCGTTTGCGGCGTTGCGGGAACGTGCAACGTGATATAATCGCAATTTGCAAAAATATCCGCGTAATCGGACGCTTGTTTTACGGACGGAGCAAGACTCCAAGCCGCTTTCGCCGTGATATACGGGTCGTAACCCATAACGCTCATACCCAAAGAAACCGCCGCGTTGGCAACCATACCGCCTATCGCGCCAAGCCCGATGACGCCAAGCGTTTTTCCTGCTAATTCGTGACCGACGAACGCAGACTTACCCTTTTCAACGGCTTTGGCTACGTCTTGACTGCCCTGCAAGCCCTGCGCCCATTTCACGCCGCCGATAATATCGCGAGAAACGAGCACGAGCGCGGCAATCACTAATTCTTTTACCGCATTCGCGTTTGCGCCGGGGGTATTGAAAACCACCACGCCCTTTTCCGTGCATTTATCCACAGGGATATTGTTTACCCCTGCGCCGCAACGGGCAATCGCGCGGAGATTTTGCGAAAACGGAATTTCGTGCAAAGCCGCCGAGCGCACCATAATCGCGTCTTCGTTGGTTATATCTTCCCCAACTTCGTATTTACTCGTCGATAAAACGTCCGTACCTACTTTGGCTATTTTATTCATCAATTTTACTTTCAACATCTTTCTCTCTCCCTTTTTACGCCTTGGGATTGTTTAAGGCAAATTCTTTCATAAACGCCACGAGTTTTTCTACCCCTTCTTTGGGCATAGCGTTGTAGATAGACGCGCGCATTCCGCCAACGGAACGGTGGCCCTTTAAGCTTACTAAACCCTGCTGTTCCGCTTCTTTCGCGAACTTTTTATCCAAAGCTTCGTCACCCGTCACAAAAGTTACGTTCATCATCGAACGGCTTTCCTTTTCCACGGGCGCAACGTAATAATCCTGGCTATCCAAATAATCGTACAAAATCGCCGCTTTTTCTTGGTTGTGTTTTTGCATCGCTTCCAAACCGCCAAGCGACAAAATCCATTCGTAGACGAGCTTGGCGATATAAATGCAGTAGGTAGGCGGAGTATTGTACATAGAAGAGTTGTCCGCCATCACTTTATAATCAAGCATCGTAGGCGTTTCTTCCCTTGCTTTGCCAAGCAAGTCTTCGCGAACGATGACAACGGTCAAGCCCGCCGCCGACATGTTTTTTTGCGCCCCCGCGTAAATCATACCAAAGCGGGAAACGTCGATGGGTTCGCTCAATATACAAGACGACATATCCGCAATCAAAGGCACGTCACCCGTATCGGGAACGTACGGAAATTTCGTGCCGTAGATAGTATTGTTGAAGCAAATATGCACGTAATCCGCATCCGCGCGAAGCTTTAATTCTTCCGCTTTGGGTACGCGGGTAAAGTTTTCTTCTTTCGTACTTGCCGCTACGGCTACGTCGCCGTATTTTTGCGCTTCCTTATACGCTTTGGTGGAAAACTGACCGGATAAAACGTAATCCGCTTTTCCCCCTTTTGATAAAAAATTAAGCGGCGCTGCCGCAAATTGCGTAGAAGCGCCGCCCTGCAAAAACAATACTTTGTAATTGTCAGGAATGTTCATAACTTCGCGCAATAAGCTTTCGGCTTGGGTAATGATTTCTTCATAAGAAGATGAACGATGGCTCATTTCCATAACGGACATACCGCTGTTTCCATGACAAAGCATTTCCGCAGCAGCTTTCTCCAATACGGATACGGGCAACATCGAAGGGCCTGCTGAAAAATTAAACACTCTTTCCATAATTCTCTCCTAACTTGTCTTTCTCTTAAACAAAAAAAGCGAATAAGTGACCCGCTTTAATCAATTAAATTGATTACACTCTATTGTAACAAAGTCAAAGTCAAATTGCAAGGATTTCAAAGGTAAAAATTTTGATTTTTTCTACTTTTTTAACATTTTTCAATGTTACAGCCCTTGCAAGGGCGCAAACGGGGAAGAAACGCCCCGTTCTCTCCCCCCCGGTTTATAGCTATTGATTCCGTTTAATCTGTTTCTAACATAATACGGATAATTTCCTTGTCCGTTTCGCGCATACCGCGATGCGCCAAGCGGGAAACGCTTTGAATGGTGTTTTCGACGCCCGATTTTACAATGCCGTCGCCGGCGAAAAATTCGTTGCCGTTGTAGTACATATTCAAGCCTAGCAAACCGCTTTCAACCGCGGTGGCGATTTTTGCCGCGCAGCTTGCTTTCGCTCCGTCGCAAATAATACCCGAATCGATAGCCAAGGCATTGACAAGCGCGTGTGAAATTTCGGGTTTTCTCCCCCCTAAAAGATACGCCACTCCGCAGGCAGCGCCCGCGCCGGCGGATACTACGCCGCAATATGCGGACAAAGCGCCTATACCGCTTTTCAGGTGAATTGTGATTAGATTGGATACGCAAAGCGCGCGATACAGCTTTTCTTTGGAAACGTGCATACCCCTTGCGTATACGATCACGGGCACGGAAGCGGTAATACCCTGGTTTCCGCTGCCTGAATTGATGATGACGGGCAATTCGCAACCGTTCATTCTTGCGTCGCTTGCCGCCGCTGCGTACGCTTTTGCCGTAATTTTGATGTCGGGTTGATAGGAGCGGAGCAACACCTTCCCTACGTTTGCGCCGTAATCGTTTTTCAAACCTTCTTCCGCAATCGCCATATTGTAAGAAATTTGTCTTTCCAAGGTTTCTTGCACGTCGGCTACGTTGACTTCATCCGCAAAAGCGACAACGTCTTCTACGCAAAGACAACCCCTATCCGTCCGTTCTTCTTCCTTGGGCAAATTTTCGTACAGCGTTTGTCCGTCAAGCTTGATACAAACCACGTTGGTATGCGCGTCCGCTATACGCACGTACGCCACGTGTTTTCCTGAACGCAAAGTGATGCCGATGTCGAAAATACGCGCGTCTTGCGGCGTACATATTTCCACGTCAAAATCTTCTTTTACACGTTGAATTTCCAAAATTTGTTCGGGCGTTACGTGGGCGATTACTTCTAATTCCGCGCCTGCGTCTCCCGCCACCAAACCTGCCGCAAACGCCGATTTGATACCGCGCATACCGCCCGTATGCGGTACGGTGACGCTTTTGGCGTTTTTAAGAATATTGCCGCTCACTTCCACCTTTGCGGAAACGGGCGCCTCGCCCAATATCGCGCGCGCTCTTGCCGTTGCGTAGGCAATGGAAATCGGTTCGGTACAGCCCATAGCAGGTACGAGTTCTTCTTTTAAAATTTTGACGTATTGTCCGTAGATTTCTTTCGTAAGCATACTTTTTATGTTATTCTGCCTTGCTTAAATTTTGTTCGCTTTGTTCTTGAACGCTCTTTAAAAACTGCGTCGCTACGCTCTCGCGCTTATCAATCGTATACGTAGGAACGAGCTTTTTCACCCATTCTTTCATCTTTTCCGATTCGTTATGCACTTCGATATCCAACGCCTTCAAATCCTGCCAGAATTTTTCTTCGTCCACGAAAATAGGTTGCGCGATGTTGATAAGCCCGTTTGGAGTCTTTTGCAAACCTTCTTCCGCCATAAGCCGTTCTTCAAACAGCTTTTCCCCCGGACGAAGCCCCGTGCATTTAATTTCTATATCCACGTTGGGTTCAAAACCCGAAAGCTTGATAAGGTTATACGCCAAATCGTAAATTTTTACCGGCTCGCCCATATCCAAAACAAAAATTTGTCCCCCTTTGGCGTACGCGCCTGCTTGCAGGACAAGGGACACCGCTTCGGGTATGGTCATAAAATAACGAATGATGTCTTTATGGGTAATCGTAACGGGTCCGCCTTCCGCAATCTGTCTTTCAAACAGCGGAATGACTGAACCGTTTGAGCCGAGCACGTTACCAAAACGAACGGCGACAAACTTGGTATGCTTGCTATTCTTCCCTATCGTTTGGATAATCATTTCGCAAATACGCTTTGTCGCCCCCATAATGTTTGTGGGATTTACCGCTTTGTCCGTGGAAATTTGAACGAACGTATCTACGCCGTATTCGTCTGCCGCTTTGGCTACGTTCAACGTGCCGAACACGTTGTTTTTCACCGCTTCGTTGGGACTTGTTTCCATCAAGGGAACGTGCTTATGCGCCGCTGCGTTAAAGACGATTTGCGGTCTGAATTTATCAAAGACGTCGCGCATTTTTTTCTCGTCGCGAACACTCGCGATAAGGGTCAACAAATTGAGCGTCGGATAATGACGACGAAGCTCTTGTTCGATGTCGTACGCGTTGTTTTCGTAAATATCGAGAATGATGAGAAGCTTAGGGTTATGTAACGCGATTTGACGGCAAAGCTCGCTGCCGATAGAACCGCCGCCGCCCGTAACGAGCACCGTTTTGTTTTCGATATACCCCATAACTTCGTCGAGATTGACGCTGACCTGTTCTCTGCCCAAAAGGTCGGCAATTCTTACGGGACGAAGATACGCCTTGGAAAATTTTTCTTGATCCAAGCCCGCAACTTCCGTCAATAAACGGACGGGACAGCCGCAGCCGTTGCATTTTTGTATGGCTTCGCGCTGCTTTGCCTTTTTCGTGGAAGGTATCGCAATGAAAACTTCT
>JBGVRC010000147.1:0-7471 GCA_045128055.1 Candidatus Scatosoma sp.
GGCAAAACGACGGTTGCCCTTGCTTTGGCGGGACGCACGGGGCGAAAACGCTTGGATACCGATGAAGAAATTGTCAAAAGCCACGGCAAAATTTCGGATATTTTCGCGCAATTTGGCGAAAAATATTTTCGGGATTTGGAAACGCAAACGGTGAAAGAGCTTGTCCAAGCGGACAATTTGATAATTTCCGTCGGCGGCGGCTTGGTTTTAAGAGCAGAAAACGTCGAGCTATTGAAAAAAACGGGAAAAATCGTCTATTTGCGCGCTTCGCTTGATACCTTGACGGAGCGGTTGCAGGGAGATACGGCTCGTCCGCTGTTGCAGGACGAAAAAGAAGACTTGCAATCTAAAATTGCGCAGCTTTTAACTGCGCGCTCGCCGATATACGAACAAGCGGCGGATTTGGTGGTGGACGTAGATAGCAAAACACCCGACGAGATAGCGCAAGAATTGCTTGAAAAGCTTGGTTAAAAAGGAAAAAGGGGTAGGCAGGTACGAGATGAATACGATTTTGGTGACGGGCGGTACGCGTGGGATAGGCAAAAGTATTTCCCTTGCGTTTTTAAAAAAAGGCTATCGCGTTTGCGCTGTGTACGCGCGTGATGAAGCAAGCGCGGACGAACTGCGCGCGCTTGGCGTAGAATGTTATAAAGCGGACGTTTCCAAGGAAGAAGACGTCAAAAAGCTCTTTGCCAAAGTGGGCAAGGTGGATATTCTTGTCAACAACGCGGGGATTTCGCTCATCAAGCAAATTCAAGACGTTTCGTACGAAGAATACAAGCGTATTATGGACGTAAACGTGGGCGGCGCGTTTTTGTGCGCGCGCGAAGCGGCAAAGGGTATGATTGACAGACAGGGCGGGCTTATCGTCAATATTTCTTCCGTTTGGGGAGAAGTCGGCGGAAGCTGCGAAAGCGTGTATTCGGCGTCCAAAGCGGCGCTGTTGGGTTTTACCAAAGCGCTCGCCAAAGAACTTGGCTGGTCGAAAATCCGCGTCAACAGCGTTTCGCCCGGGGTGATAGCCACGCAAATGAACGCGCATTTTTCCAAGGAAGAAATGCAGGCGCTTTGCGACGAAATTCCGATGGGGCGTATCGGCGGCGGAGACGACGTTGCAAATGCCGTTATGTACCTGGCGGAAAACGAATACGTAACGGGTATCGACTTGCCCGTCAACGGCGGCTTTTCTATCGTTTAAGTCGGGTTTTTAAAATAATTGTCTAATATATTTTGGATAAATTCATCCGCAATGCCTTTGGTGGGGGATTGCGGATTTTTCTTTTCCGTTTCGTCGCAGGAAGCTTTGTCTTTGGGCGGCTTTTTTTCTTCCTTTTTCTCGCAAGGCGTGCCTTGGACGGAGCTAAACGTTTGCGAAAACTTGGATAAATCCTTTAAAAAACAAAGCATTTGCTCGGAATTTTTCAATTTATCCATCAGCGGTTTGACACTGTCCGCAAAGTCGGGGTTTTGTGAAAGATAATACAAAAGAATTAAAACGATGATTTCCATACTTTAATATATGAAAAAAAGTAGCCGAAAATTGCGGGAATGAATACAATATACTAATTGCAAAAGGAGATGACAATGAAAAGTTTTAACGAGCAGTATTCTTCACGGCAAACAAAAGCGGAAAATATGGATATGCAGACGGAGCAGGCGCAGGGCGCGAGCGCGGAAGAGCTGACGAAAAAGATAGCGGCGGCGTATCACGGGAAAAGCAACGCCGCTATGCTGAAAAATATTTTGGAAGAAGCGGAAAAAAGCAAACGCGCGGGGACTTTATCCAACGAAGAGATAGAAAGCTTTTACCAAAGCTTCGCGCCGATGCTAAACGGTATGCAAAAACGAATGTTGAGAAACGTTGTCGATAAGCTCAAAGAAATATAAAAGCCCAAATTCCAAAAAATGGGAATTTGGGCGTACCATGTCCGCGATGAAATTATATATTGTCGATTTTTTTCAGCGCGGCAAGCAGCTCTGTTACTTCTGTTTCGCTGTTGAAATGGGAAAAGGACGCTCGCAACAACCCGCTATCCAGCGTGGAAAGCGCTTCGTGCATCAAAGGCGCGCAATGCAAGCCGCCGCGCAAGGCAATGTGGTATTCGTTGGATAAAATATCCGCGACTTGGTCGGACGGGTACTTGTTGTGCGAAAACGCTACGATACCGCAGGGGTTGGGGGCGGAGTAAAGCTTATAATTTGGCAGCTTTTTTAATTCCGAACAAAGTATTTCCGTCAACATATAAATACGCGCGCGTATGCGTTTCCCGTACGCTGTCAAATGCCGCGCGCCTTCCAAAAGAGAGATGATGGCGGGATAAGCGAGCGTGCCCGCTTCTAATGCGTCGGGATAAAAATCGGGCATATCCAAAGAAATGCTTATCGAGCCTGTGCCGCCGTATAAAATGGGAGTGGGGTTTACCCGCGGGGAAAAGAGCAATGCGCCGCTGCCCTGTATACCCTGCATACCCTTGTGTCCCGCAACGGTAAGCAAATCGATTTTCATACGTTGCATATCCAAATCCAAATGTCCTGCGCCTTGCGCGCCGTCGCAAAGCAGTAAAACGTCTTTGGGTAGAGCTTCGTAGATGGCTTGTAGGGGCGGGATTGCGCCCGTAACGTTGGACGCCGTGGTGACAATCACCATTCTCGTGTTGGGTTTGATAAGAGCGGCGACGTCGCTTGGGTTGATGTTTCCCACATCATTCGGGCGGGTGGAGAGCGGACAAATATCGTAGGTAATAACCCCCGTTTTGCGTAAATATTCCAAAGGACGGAGCACGGAATTATGCTCCATACAGGTCGCGACAACGTGGTCACCGGGCTGTAATACGCCGAAAATGGCGATGTTTAACGCTTCCGTGCAATTTTTTGTAAAAATGACCCGTTCAAAACCGTAGCCGTTGAAATAATCGGAAAGTACGCTGCGGGCAACTTGTACAAGGTTGGCGCAGGACAAGGAAAGCTTGTGTCCGCTCCTGCCGGGGTTGGCGCAAACACGCGTCGCGGAAGTAACGGCGGATACAACTTCGTCGGGTTTTCTGCCGCCCGTTGCGGCATTGTCAAAATAAATCATAATAGCACTTCTCCTTTGGGATATTCATAAAATATAGTATTCCAAAAAGAAGGGGGATATGACTTGATTATTCTTGCGGTTTTTCGTTCCCGTTCCCACGCCTTGGATTACGCGGAGCGTTTATATAAATACGGGGTGGAAGCGTCCGTCGCTTCCGCGCCAAAGGAAACAAAAATCGGTTGCGGCTTGTGCGCGCGTTTCGACGCAAAGCAGCTTGCCCGAGCCAAAGCCATTTTAAAAACGGGCAACTACACGTCCTTTAAGGGGTTTTACAAAATCGACTACGTTGGCGGTAAGATGACCGTTACGCCATTTCGATAGGGGCAGGTACGCGATGAAATAAAAACGACGAAAAAAAGGGGGCGGTGTGTAAAAAGTTTTACGTAAGAGCTTGCAAAAGCTTTGCAGGTATGCTATACTAATTTTGATATGAAACAAACGGATAAAAAAACGGCGCTTGCCGAGCTTGCAAAATTATATCCCGACGCAAAGCCTGCTTTGCGTTACAACACTCCGTACGAATTGCTCGTGGCGGTGGTTTTGTCTGCGCAATGCACGGACGAGCGGGTAAATAAGGTGACGGCGGTGTTGTTTGAAAAATATTCCACGCCGCAAGCGATGCTCACCCTTTCGCAAAAAGAGCTGGAAAAATATATCTTTTCTTGTGGGTTTTACCGTATGAAAGCGGAGCATATCTTGTCCGCTACGCGGGATATTATCGAAAAATTCGGCGGCGAAGTGCCGAGTACGATAGAAGAGCTGATGAGCCTTGCAGGCGTCGGCAAAAAAACGGCAAACGTCGTGTACTCGGTGGCGTTTGGCGGCGCGGCGATTGCCGTGGATACCCACGTTTTCCGCGTGAGCAATCGTTTGGGACTTGCCAAAGGCAAAACGCCCGAAGAAGTGGAGAAGGGCTTGAATAAAGCCGTTCCCAAATCCGACTGGTCAAAGGCGCATCACTGGATTATTTACCATGGCAGACGAGTTTGCCATTCGCAACGCCCCGATTGTGAAAATTGCACCCTGCGCTCGCTTTGCGACTTTGCGAAGAAAAAATAAGCATAAAACCTTCCCCCTTGTCGCATACTGCGCGTAAGGGGGATTTTTTATGGAAGAAAAGGAGAAAAAACGCCTGCAAGAGCTTTTGACCTTGGAAGATTTAGCGGAAAAGAAAGCAAAAATTTATTCTCGTTTGCTTATGGACGTAGCCAAAGCGCAAGATATGGAAGCTTTGTCTGCAAGACACGCCGAGCGAAAAGCGGAAATAGAAAAACTGCTGTTTGGCAACGAGAAAAAGGCAAAAGGATAGGGGCAGGTACGGGGTGAATTAAAAATGAAGTTAGAAAAACGAGAAATTACGCTCAATGAAAAAGACAGCGTGACGGATATGCTGTATATGGAAAAAATTATATTGCAAACGTATGAAAGCTGCGGAGCGCAAACGGAAATCAAGGAAATGAAAGGGCTTTGCAAGGAAAGGACGGACGAAACGCGCGCGGAAATACAGCGTTTGGAAAAGGTGATTAAAAAAATTTGCTACGAGCCGTAAACAATGGAAAAAATCAAGACAGTCGAAATCGAAAATGCAGGATTTCGGCTGTTTTTTATTTGACAAAATAAAAAGGGAATAGTATAATGTAATCAAAAATCAGCAACGAAGTTGCGTAAAAAGAGGTACATTATGGCTAAAAAAGAAAAAGGCACAGGCTTCTTTGCCGAATTTAAGAAGTTTATCACTCGTGGCAACGTGCTTGACATGGCTGTCGGCGTTATCGTAGGCGGCGCGTTTACGGCAATCGTCAACGGACTGTCGAATTTCATTTTAAAACCTATCATCAACTGGATTCTTTCGTTGGTGTTGCCTGGGGAAGGATTGGCGGCGGCAATCACTCCGCTTGGTGAAAAAATCTATACCGTAGACGCAAATGGTAATCAGATATTGGATTTGACCAAGACAATCTATATTGACTGGGGTTCCTTTATTAGCGCAATCATCAACTTCTTCCTTATTGCACTCGTTCTCTTCCTTATCGTTCGTACGATAAACAGAGTTGCGGCTGCTAAGACGGAAGCGGCAAACAGCGCGGCTATCGAAAGAAACGCAAAGAAAGAAATCAAGAAAATTCGCAAAGAAGAAAAGGTTTCCAAAGCGGAAGCGGAAGCTATTTTCGTAAAGCGTATTGAAGAAGCGAAGGCAGCGGAAGCGGAAGCGGCTCGTCTTGCGGAAGAAGCGGCTGCGGAAGAAGCGCGCTTGGCGGAAGAAAAAGCGATGGCAAACACCGTTCTTTTGGCGGAAATCCGCGATTTGTTGAAAAACAAATAAGCAAAGCTAAAAAAATAAGTTGACTTGCCCTTTTGAAATAGGGTATAATACAAGTACAAGCCAAATAAAGGCAATGAAAAAGTTGGCGTTTTTAACTCTCCGTCTTGAAAGAGAGCGTATCCGTGGGCTGAAAGGTACGCAAGATGGCAAAAACGACCGTTTCGCTTTGGAGCCGTTCTTTTGAGCCGAGTTTGTTCGGGGTAGGGAGAACCGCAAACGCAGCGTTATGCGTAGACGAAGGCGCGAATATTTCGCGTGAAAGCAGGTGGTACAGCGGATATTTTCGCCCTGCGCGCTTGGGGAACCGAGCCGCGCGGGGCGTTTTTCTTTCCTGCGCCTACAAAAACAAAAAAATCGTAAGTAAATACGGAGGAATGATATGAAAGAAAAAATCGAAGCCTTGCGCTTGGAAATTACCCAAGCGATGGGCAAGACGGAAACGGGCAGAGCGCTTTACGAGCTTAAAGTAAAGTTCCAAACCGAGCTGAAAGGGATTATGAGCGGTATGAAAGACCTTGCCAAGGAAGACCGCCCCACGTTCGGTAAGGTTGTCAACGAATTCAAGCAAGATATGGAAGAAAAGTTTGAAGCGCGCGCAATCGAAGTCCGTCAAATGGAAATGGAAAAGAAATACGCAAGCGAACGCATCGACATTACGATGCCCGGCAAAGCGTACAAAGCAGGGGCGTTGCACCCCATCACCCTTGTGAAAAACGAGCTTATCGACATTTTCGCAGGTATGGGCTTTAAAGTATTCGAAGGTCCTGAAATCGAAACGGATTATTACAATTTCACGGCGCTCAACACCCCCAAGGACCACCCTGCAAGGGATATGCAGGACACCTTCTATCTTGCGGAAAACTTACTGCTTCGTACGCAGACATCGGCAGGTCAAATCCGCGTTATGGAAAAGAACGCGCCGCCTATTAAGATTTTGTCCCCGGGCAGAGTATTCCGTTCGGACGACGACGCAACGCACTCGCCTATGTTCCACCAAATGGAAGGGCTTGTCGTAGACAAGGGCATCACCCTTTGCGATTTGCAAGGTATGTTGGCGGAATTTGCGCGCAAAATGTTCACCGATTCGACGAAGGTTCGTCTTCGTCCTTCCTATTTCCCGTTCACCGAGCCCAGCGTAGAAGTGGATTTAAGCTGTTCGGAATGCGGCGGCAAGGGTTGCCGTCTTTGTAAGGGTACGGGCTGGATCGAAGTGCTTGGCGCAGGTATGGTCAACCGTCGCGTGTTGGAAAACTGCGGTGTAGACCCCGACGAATACACGGGCTTTGCGTTCGGTATGGGCGTAGAACGTATCGCCATGCTTAAATACGGCATCAACAACATCAAAACGTTGTTTGAGAACGATACCCGTTTCTTGGAACAGTTCGAGAATTAAACGTAAGGTCAAGGGAATTATTCCCTTGCGGATTTTTAAGGCAGAGCCTTAAAGACTCGCTGTCAAGCGCAGCCGATAGGCTGAATAGCCCCACGAAAAGCAAGCTTGGCTTGCGTTACTCACCGCGTAAGCGGTTAAACGACGACAGTCGCAAAATTAAGGAGAAAATAAAATGAAAGCACCTTTTAGTTGGTTAAAAGATTACGTAGATATAGACGTCACCGCGCAAGAGCTTGCGGAAAAGCTCTTTTCTTGCGGTTTTGAAGTAGAAGAACTTTCCTATCTCGGCGAAAAAATAAACCGTGTCGTAGTCGGGGAAGTCAAAGCGCTCACGCCCCATCCCGACAGCGACCATATGCAAATTTGCGTAGTGGATTGCGGGGAAGAATACGGGACGGAGCTGCAAATCGTTACGGGCGCGCCCAACGTATACGTGGGCATGAAAACGCCCTGCGCGTTGGACGGCTCTACCGTGGTAGAGAGCGACCCCCGTCAACTTGAAAAGAACCCCGACGGCGTGAAGAAGATTAAAAAGGGTAAACTTCGCGGCGTGGAATCGTGCGGTATGCTTTGTTCTGGGGAAGAACTTGGTATCAACGACGATTATTACGAAGGCGCGGAAGTGGACGGCTTGCTTGATTTGGCAAAAGACGCGCCCGTGGGCGAAGACATTAAAAAA
>JBGVRC010000148.1:0-4497 GCA_045128055.1 Candidatus Scatosoma sp.
CTGCACAACCGCGAGCCCGGTTTTTAGTTCCTGCACTTGTTCGTCGCGGAGTTCGGTTTGCGCCTTGCGCTGCTCCTGAATTAGTTCGGTTTGCGCCTTTGCAGCCCGTGCCTCGTTACCGCTTTTGATTGCCTTTACCCCGGCGGCAATGCAGCCCCCAAGGCTTCCAAACCCGGTCACGATTGCAGCTATGTCAATCCCAGTTATATCCAAAACCAAATTTCCTCCAAAAAGGTGAAAATATAAAACAAGTTAATACTCCATCAATTACACCAATTTTAAATTTAAACCATTTGAAACCATTTCGTTCCACGGCGCAAAAATGCCGCGCACGCGTTGGCGGGAACATTTTTTGTGATTGCGGTAATGCCGCCGCCGCTGGAAGAATGGTAATCGTAAGCAACCGAAACGTCGTTCCCGGTGTCGTTTATAACGTACCAAATTTGTCCATTGCTTGCGCTTTGGTTGTAGAATAAATAGTCGGGTCCGTGCGCACTGCACAACCAGCAACCGTCCCCGCCGTCTGTTGAATTGTTAAGCGTTACAACGTCAAGACCAACCCCGGCAAGTGTTGTTCGCCCGGTAACTTTTAGCGTCTTGTTATTCGTAATGCTCAAGTCGCCGTTAATTTCAACGTCCTTGTCGAAATATGTTTGCCGCCAAACTTTCAATTTGCTGAAAATGTGAACCGCCAAACTCGGCAACCCTTCACCAATAAGCAAGTCGTTCTTTGAAATTTGTTGGGTGCTTTGCTGCTTGAATGTTTCAAATTTCCAATCGCTATTATCTTCACCCAAAACTTTAAGCAACGAAATGTCAAGTTCGCCGGAATTTAGCGTGCTGGTGGTTGTTACAACTTGACCCTCGACGCGGGTTTGGTAAGAAATTTCAATTCCCGATTCCGTAAGCGTTACTTTAGATTCTAGCCCGCCTTGCGTTTTGCTAATTGAAATTTCGTCCGTTGCCATTTTAACCACGCGGGAAACTTGCGGTCCCCTTACTGCAACTTCAATTCCGTTGTCGTTTTCGGTTATGGTAAAGCGGTCAAGCGTTCCAGCGGTTGGCGGCTTTGTATAAGTCGAACCTTCGCCGTTCAAAACAAACGTTTTTCCGTTTGGTCCGGCAAGCGTGATTTCCTGCAAATTTGTATTTGCTAAAAACGCGGCAAGCATCTGAAGGGTGAGCGCCTTTGAGCGATGCCCTTGCGGGTTGCCGGGTTGGGTTAGGAGGAAAAGGTCCTGGAGCGTCAGTTGTTCAGCACGCGGGAGCATCGAAATCGGAAGCGGTGCGTCCGGGATTGTGCGTTCGTAATTTTGCGGCATGGTTTAAGCCCTCCTTAATCGTGGTCGCTTACTGCAACGTTAGTTATTGCGGCAAACAACCGGGAATTTATTTCGCTTTCCGGCGTGAGCGTTGGAAACTTTGTTTGGATTGTTGCGGCGGATAAGTTGTTTGCGTCCATGTTGTCAACCTTAAACGCAACGTGCGGAATGGAATTTAGGTTTTCGGAGGTTGCGTTGCCAACAACCTTCCCGCCGTTCATGTTTGAAATTAGCACAAGATAATACATCTTGTTGCTCTTTAGCTGCACCGGGTTTTCTTGCTCATCTAAAGCAACGTGCGTTATTGGTGCAATATGAACCCCAGTTGTTGCCAGCATTGAAGCAAAATTATCGGTATTTGCAACCCAATGAATTTCGTTGGTTAGCATATCATATCGGTAAAGAGCGAAATACGCGCTTGTTACGTTGCCGTCCGTTTGGTTTGTTGCAAACAAGATTTTAGAGTGTGCCGTGTTTAGCGGCTGGTCCATGTTTGGATTAAACAAGGTCGCCTTTGCAAACAAATTTCCGTTTCCTTGTATTGTTTGCCCGGAAGTAATTGCGCCCAAATCCAGCGTATAAACAATTTTAGAACGCACTGCATCAACCACGTCTTCGGCTTCGCCCAACGCAATTTCTTCAATTTCTTCAATGTTTATTCCCAGCGGGTCGTCTTGCGTGCCAGTGCCGGTCAAAGTATCGTCAACAAACACGCCGCTAATGCCGCCGGGCAAATCGTCCACCGTCCAGCCGTTGCTCGTAACCTCCCAAATTTCACGGGAGCCGTCCGGGGCGCTATAAATGAAGTGAAAAACGCCGCCCGCAAGGGTTTCGGAAAGAGGCGCAATGGCAACGCCGCCCGATATTTCACGCGCTGCAAAAACAAGTTTAGTTTCAAGCGCCGTCGCAATTTGGGCGGAGGTGGTTGTGCCATAAGTTGCAACAAAAATTTCCGGCGGGTCGGTAAAGTCCTCTAAAGGAACCTTGAGCGTTTGCTGGTTTGGAATGGCAACGGGTACAAACCCGCCTTCAATTTGGTTTCGGTGGGCTTGCATAAGCGCCGAAATTTTAACCTTGTTTTCTTCTGCCATGTTTTACTCCACAATTAAAATTTCATCGTTTTCCGTTGCAAGTGCAACATCGTTTTCCGTGGTCAGTTCGTACCCGCTGAAAACCGGGTGCCAATCAATTACAAAGGGCATTCCATTATCTTCATTAACAACATAATACGCCTCGGCAATTTGTTCGTCCCCGGTATATTCGCCAATTAAAAACGTTCCTCGTGCAAGCGACGCGCCGCTTGTCATGCTTTCACCCTCAAGCGGTGTAAAATCAACCGGGGTAAAACCATCCACAACAAAGTAAAGCCCGGCGGGGTAATCGGGGAAAAGCCCAATTCGTTCCTTCCCGGTTATAAACTGCAAAACGCGCCGCAATGCTTCCGGGGTTGGCAAGCCTACAAGGGAGCGCCCAATCCCAATTCTTACCCGGTAACTTTCGTCATCTTCCCCAACGTTGCGGGAAATGCCAACAATGGCACCCAAGTAATCAAGCGCCGGTCCCATTGCATCAGCAAGGCTTAACGCTTGCAAAATTTCAAAAAACGCAATTTCAAGGTCATCGCATTGCTTTAAAATTGCGTTAATTATGCCCAAAAGACGGGAGCTTTGTTTGTACTGCTCCGGCGTGTACTTGCTGCACAAATCTTTATAGGGTATTAACGGCGTCATGGTTTGCCCCCTTTAGCTTTGTTGCTGCACCAGTATAATTCGGTCAAGGTCAACGGCGGCGTATTCAAACCGGGCAATAGGAATGTCGCTTGTTTGATAGGAATGCGCCCCGTTCGGTTCATTTGTAACCGCAATTTCAATCGTTGCAGCCCCAACGCCTTTAATAAAAGGCGGGTAAAGCGCGGAGTAAATTCGGTCGCGAATTACATCCTTTCCCATGCCGTATTCCTTTTCGCCCCATTCTAAAATGGATTGCTTTAATGCGGCGGCGCCGGGGAAAATTTCTTCGTTATAAAGTTTATATGTAACTTTAATCCAAAGGTACTTCGGCGCCGGGCGGCTAAAAGCGACAATTTGCTGGTCGCCGTTTTCGTCAACAATAGGAACCTCCGTGGTTCCGTAAGGCTGCATTCCGCTCGGCAAGTTTTCCCAAATCTTGTAAGCAACTTCTTCGTCCGAGCCGCCAACAACCATCGTTTCAAAACACTTGCCGGGTCGCCCGTCCGCGTCGGTTGCTAATGTGCGATTGCTTATAACAACGGCATTTGTTACGCCGTTTACTTCGTTCATAAGGTGCGCGGCAATAGCCGGGTCGGTTCCCGTGCTTTTAATTTCTAGTGCGCTTTGTTCACGGCGCACGCGGAACGCGTTGTCGCTTTCGGTATTTGTACCGGGTACGCCCGTCATAATGTTGTAAACCTTTTCCCAGCCAGTAACCGGGCGGGCAATTTCATCAAGTTCGCCAATTTCGCACGTTTGCGCCCCGGTTTCCGTTGCGGTAAAGTTGCCAGTATTTGCGGCAAGCACAACCCAATCTTCCGGCAAAGTGCCAGTAATGCCAACCAAATCGTCATCCCAAACAAGCAAGCCGCCGGAAGCGGTGCCGTCCAAAAATTCGCATTGCCCACCAGCCGAAGAAATTAGTGTGCGAAGCCTTTCGATATTGCTTGCTTGTGTGTCGTTGTTTAGCGTAACGTCGCCGAACGTAAAGTGAAAAACATACTCGGTATTTTTGGCACTTCCATCGTCCAAAATAAGCAAATACTCGCAACCCTCGCGGCTTATTGCAACGTCTGCATCAAGATTGAAAAACAAGTTGCCACGGGTGCGCACGGCTTGGGAGCCCGCCGGGATAGTTGCGTTTGCCTTGTCGGTAAACACCAGCGCCTCCACGCTGCACGCTTGGGCGGTTTTGCGCAAAATGCCGTTCAGCGCGGCGGCAAAATCAAGGGCAACGCCTTCGGCTTGGTTTGGGTCTCGGCTAATAAAAACTTCATAGGCAAGTTCCCAAATATTCGAAAGGGCGAGGGCGCAATGCCCAACAAATAGCCCGTTTGGGCTGTCCACGCTGGTTTCAAAATCCGGTCCAAAAACTTCCTTGAAACTGGTTTCAAGTTCAAGGCGAATTTCCTGCAACGTTTTTCGTTTTAGCCCGGTTGGTGTAA
>JBGVRC010000149.1:0-3382 GCA_045128055.1 Candidatus Scatosoma sp.
CAACCTTAACCTGCATAACGATTTCTTTTCCATCGATAATGCCGCCGGGGCCAACCGCCACTACTTGGCAGGTCTGGGGTTTTTCCTGTGCGGAAGAAGGAAGGTAAAAACCGCTTTGGGTCTTTTCTTCAACCGAAACGCTTTCAACAACTACTTTGTCGAATAAAGGTTTAATATTCATAATAATCCTCCGAAAACGCCCGATAAAATCGGGACAATATTTTATACAGGTATATTATAAACGTTTTTCCATATTTTTCAAACAAAAAAAAGAAAAAATAACAATTTTTTTTTGCAATATTTATACGAAAACATTTTCTCAAAGAGAAAATCTGATAAAATATATTGATTTTCATAAAAAAAAGTGCTATAATTATGCTGTTAGAGTATGTTATAAGGAGAAAGTTCGTATGGCAATTAGCAAATGGGACAAACGTTTTATGGATTTAACGGAAACGGTGGCTACTTGGTCAAGCTGTTTTCAAGAAAACCGTCACGTCGGCGCAATTATCGTAAAAGATAAACGTGTGATGACAACGGGCTATAACGGCGCACCCGCAGGGGTAACAAGCTGTGAAGAAAAGGGGGAATGTTTGCGTAGAAAACTCAATATCCCCAGCGGTACGCAGCACGAACTTTGCTTTGCCGTTCACGCGGAGCAAAACGCTATCATTCAAGCAGCCAAATACGGTATCAATATCAGCGGCGCTACATTGTTTTGCACCCACCAACCGTGCGTGATTTGCGCGAAAATGATTATCAACGCAGGTATTACGCGCGTCGTGTATAAAAACGGGTATCCGGACGAATTTTCAATCCAACTTTTTAACGAAGCAAACGTACTTGTTGAAAAATATCAAGAATAATCAAAGGGAGAGTATACAATGAATCCTATCGTAACTTTTGAAATGGAAAATGGAAAAACTTTTAAAGCGGAGCTTTATCCCGAAAAAGCTCCTAACACCGTCAATAACTTTTTGTCTTTGGTAAACAAAGGTTTTTATAACGGCGTTATTTTTCACCGCATTATCGCAGGGTTTATGATTCAAGGCGGCGACCCCGACGGTAAAGGTACGGGCGGCCCCGGGTATAGAATTAAAGGGGAATTTGCAAGCAACGGCTTTAAACAAAACGATATCGAACATGTTCGCGGCGTGCTTTCTATGGCCCGCGCGCAACATCCCGATTCCGCGGGCTCGCAATTCTTTGTTATGCACGACGAAGCGGACTATCTCAACGGGCAATACGCTGCGTTTGGTAAAGTCATTGAAGGTATAGATGTAGTGGATGAAATCGCAAACGTCAAAACCGACTGGTATGACCGTCCCTATGAAGAACAAAAAATGAAATCGGTAACGGTGGAAACCTTTGGCGTATCGTACGCAGAGCCCATTAAAGCATAATAGGAGTATTTATGTTGGATAACAGTATTTATCACAATCCGCTTACCACGCGCTACGCAAGCAAAGAAATGCAGCACGCATTTTCCGATGAAAAGCGTTTTAAACTTTGGAGAAAGCTTTGGATTGCGCTTGCGCAGTCGCAAATGGAGCTTGGTTTAAACATAACCCAAGAACAAATAGACGAATTGAAAGCGTATGCGGAAAATATCGATTACGAACTTGCGGCAAAGTTTGAAAAGGAAGTTCGTCACGACGTAATGGCGCACGTAAAAGCGTACGGGGCATATGCAAAAAAGGCAATGCCGATTATTCACCTTGGCGCAACCAGCTGCTTTGTAGATTGTAACGCCGAAGCCATTATGCTCGACGAAGCTTTGGATATTATTTTGAAAAAGCTTGTCAACGTAATGGATAAATTAAAGAAGTTTGCTTTGCAATATAAAGACGTGCCTACGCTTGGTTTTACACATTTACAACCCGCGCAGCTTACCACGGTAGGTAAACGAGCTACGCTTTGGTTGCAGGATTTGGAAATGGATTATTACAATCTTATTCACGCAAAAGATTGTATTCGTCTTCGCGGCGTAAAAGGTACGACGGGTACACAGGCAAGCTTTATGGAACTTTTCGACGGCGATGAAGAAAAGGTAAAGGCTTTGGAAAAAAAAGTCGTTGAAAAGCTTGGTTACGACAAAGTATATGGCGTAACGGGGCAAACCTATCCCAGAAAGCTGGATTACAATATTCTTTGCGCACTTTCGCAAATTGCGCAAAGCGCTTATAAATTCTCTAACGATATTCGTATTTTGCAAAACATGAAAGAGATAGAAGAACCGTTCGCTAAGAGCCAAATCGGTTCGTCGGCGATGGCATACAAGCGCAATCCTATGCGTAGCGAACGCATGGGGGCTTTGGCAAGATACGCCATTTCTTTGCCTATGAATAGCGCGATTACAGCTTCTACACAATGGTTTGAAAGAACGTTGGACGATTCGGCAAACCGCCGTATTGTCAACGCGCAAGCATTTTTAACCGTAGACGCCGTATTAAACGTATATATGGACGTAGCGGAAAACCTTGTGGTATACGAAAAAGTTATCGCAAAGCATATCCGCGCAGAGCTTCCTTTTATGGCTACGGAAAATATTATGATGGCCTGCGTAAAAGCTGGCGGAAACCGTCAAGAATTGCACGAAAGAATCCGTGTTTTATCTATGGAAGCAGGGAAAAACGTGAAAGTGGAAGGCGGCGAAAATAACCTTATCGATTTGATTAAAAAGGACGAAATGTTTAAGCCCGTTTGGGATTCTATCGACGAAATCCTTGACGCGAAAAACTTTATCGGCAGAGCGCCTTCTCAAACGGTGGAATTTATTGAAAATGAAATCCAGCCTATTTTGAATAAACACGCCGATTTGCTTGGCGCAAAAGGCGAGGTACGCATTTAAGGAGAAAATTATGAAAAAAATTGTGATCGCATTGCTTTGCGTTTGCGCCGTAGCTATGTTTTCGGCTTCAATCGCGCTTACAATCAAAGCTTGTTCTAACGATGATAAAAATAATAGCGCGCCTTATCAAAGCGGTGAAGACGGCGAATGGACGGGTAATTACTAATCTATGATTTACGATATTGCAGGATTTCGCGTACAACTGAATAATAAATATCCGTTTACGGAAAAATTCTGTCAAAAATATCTTTCGGAAGACCAAGCTTCGCCCCCTGATGTTGTTGCAAGCGTATCCGACGCAGAATTTGCCGCGGAAAAGGAGCAATCACCCGGTTTTTCGGACGGATATATCGAAAATATTTGCTTGTATCGCAGTCTTTGTTTGCAAATGCCGCAATATGCTCGTATGCTTTTGCACGCTTCGATTTTACAATACGGCGATAATGCGTATGCATTTTTAGGTAGGAGCGGTACGGGGAAATCTACCCATACCAAGCTTTGGCTCAAATATATCCCCGAAACCTTTGTGTT
>JBGVRC010000150.1:0-4719 GCA_045128055.1 Candidatus Scatosoma sp.
GCGCGGGGAAAAGGCGCAAACGTATGACAAAACAACTTACACCAGCCTTATAGACTGGACGCTTGCAACGTTTGGCGAACAAGTTGGAAACATGGTTTTAAAAATTCTTTAAACGGGTTTAAAATGGCAAACAAAATTAAAGATACCTTGCTTGGGCTTTGGCTTTGGTTTGTTGCCGTTGCTTGCGCCGCCCTCGGCTTTGCAGCGGTTGTCATTTGGATTTGTTCAATTATTTTATTTGTAACAAGCAAATTAAAAGGAGGCTAAATTGCCCGGACATGAAATAAAAGTTTCTTTGCAAGAACTGCAAATGGACATAGGTGGCGACGTTGAAATGGCGTTGGACGAATACGTTGCAGCCGTAAACAAGCACCCCAAATTTTGCGACAAGTTTACGGCGCACACAATAATCCACGCACGGCACGAAGAACGCCTTGCAAAAAAGAAAAATTCGGAACCGCCATACTATGCGGATAGAATTTTGTTGGAGGAAGTTGCGGAAGCCCGAACGGCATGGCTTCAAGGCGATAAAGCGCATTGCCGACAAGAGCTTGCACAATGTATCGCCGTGTGCTTGCGGATGATGCAACTTTGCAAATGATGCTATAATAAACCAGCCCGCCGGACAACCTATCACACAAGGTTTGACACAATGCCCGGCGGGCTAAATTTTACGAGGTACAAAATGGCAAAAGTAAATTCTGAAACGGCGGCGGAAATGCTGCTTCGCAACTACAAGGGCGAGGAACCTTCCGCCGGGGACGTTGTGCGTTTAAAAGACCGCATTAACGAAATTTTGGTTAAAGAATTTAACGTTGGAATCGGAAAATTGTAGTATGCAATATTCGTTCACGCAATTTATAACGGACGCTTTAATGCCGTACAAACAAACGCGGCTTTTGGAATATGCCGTTGGCGCCGTGCCGTTTAACCGGGGCGAGGCTTGCAGCATATTGAATGAAACTTTGGCGGCGTACCAAAAGGTCGGCTTTTTGCCGCTGGTGGACGATGCATACGTTGAACGGCTGGAGTTTTACGTTGACCGGTATTTTAGCGAAAGCGGTGCGACAAATGCGCTTTCGGTTGAAGTTTGCCGTGCTATTGCAACGTTGCACATTCCGGGCGTGGTGCAGCTATCGGCAAACACAATAAAGAAGGCGTTTGAAAATTATGGTTGAACCTTTTAAACAAGTTAAAGAAATGATGAACGCGTTAAATGGCGCCCCGGTTTCCGTTCGGCATATACACCCAAACCACGAAGACCGCTCGTATTATAGGCGCCACAAAAAGCGCGGTTCCTACAAGGCACGCAAGGCGGTGACAAATGGCTGACGGAATTGATTGGGCTGCATTGCGTGCGCGTATTGCGGAAGGACCGTTTGCCCCGGTTGTTCCGCCAAAGCCCCAGCCAAAGGCAAAAACGGAAGAGGAGGTTGCCGAGTACCGCGAAAAAGAACGGGCAAGGCAAAAGGCATATCGTGAAGCAAACCCGGAAAAGTGCCATGCAGCCGAAAAACGTTGGCGCATGGAACACCCGGAAGAATGCAAGGAAAAGCGTCGGCGCAACTACAACAAACACAAGGACGACCCGGAATGGCGTGCTCACCGGGTTGAAAAGCAAAGGCAATATAAAGAACGCCTAAAAGCGGACCCGGTTCGATATGCTGCATTTTTGGAAAAGAAAAGGAAGTACCGCAAGCGCAAGCGGGAAGAAAAACTAATGGAATTTATTGCGGCGTAATGCACGCAATTTGCTATAATAAACCAGCCAAAAAACAACAAACTAATTCAAGGAGTTAAAAATGGCTAACAAGACCGAAAAGAAAAACACTGCAAAGAAGGCAAACGCAAAAGAAAACTTCAGCCCCAAAACTTTCATGGAAGTTATTGCGGGACACATGAACGCAAAGCCTTCCAACGGCGAACGCGTTGTTTCGCTTGCAAAGGAACGCGACGCAATTTGCGACCGCATTGCAGACGTAAAAAGCGAAATTGAAGCAACAAAGGACGTTCCGCTTAAAGAGGTTCTTACCCGCCAGCTCAAGGCAATGCAAGAATATAAAAGTTGCTTGAACATCCGCATTAAAGACCTTCTTACCGAAGAATAAAGGCGGGCAAAATGGAAATCAACAAAACGCATTTTTTGTTAGACCGCGCACACCTTGAAGAAGCGGTGCTTAAACAAGCAAGCATTTTCGAATACTATGCAAGCGAAGCGGCACGACAGGAAAGCAAGGTTGCACGCCTTAAAAACGAACTCAAGTACAAAAGCGCCCAACGCAAAATCGAAATCCGTGCAAATGCAGCCGCAACAAAAGCGAAGTTGCTTTTGGACGAGGTGGAGTGCATGATTGCAACCGACCCCGAATTGCACGGAATTGAAATGCAAATTTTGGACGCGGAAGAATACCTTGGGCAACTCAAAAGCGCCGTTGAAGCAATGCGGCACAAGCGTGACAGCATTGAAAACGAACGCGCTTTGGTGCTTTCCAAATTTACGCTTTTGAACGGCGATTGCAGCGCGGACACAAAGTTGGAAATGCAAACAAACGCCGTTGAAGAAGCAATAAACAAAAGCATGAATAAATAGCACTTGCACGCATTTTGCTATAATAAAGCACGCCGGAAAACCCGGTGTGCTTTATTACTTTAAACCTAGACCAAAAACCTAGACTAGACAAGGAGCCAAACATGGCATTTAATCGCAATAGCGTAAACCTCGGAAACCAGTTCAGCTTCGCCGCCGCCGTTAGCCGTGGCGAAGCCAGCGAAAACAACAACCGCTCGCGTTCTTACTTCCATATTCCCAAGGGCATGAAGGGACACAAATGGACGGACAAGGAAGAACGTTTTAACATTTTGCTTGCAAAGAACAACGCAACCGACCCGGACGATACTGGCTATAAGTTTTACAAGGCGGTTCCTGTGCATGAATTGCCCAACCTTGCAGACCCAAAGCACCCGCATCAGTATCCGTGCCTCAAGATTATCGGCAAGCCTTGCCCGTGTTGCGAACGCAAGGAAAACCTCGACGATGGTAGCAAGGGCGGTGAAAACTGGGAACGCATTAAGCCGTTTATCCCTAAAGACCGCGTTTTGTACTACATGAACCCCGAAAACACGAACGACATTTTGGTGCATGAATGCGCGGCAAAGCAAAAGGGCGAAGCCGCCTTCCCCCAGCGCTTGATGGCTCAAGCAACCGCAATGAGTGAAGGCTCCCTCCCGATACCTTTTGCAAGCCCCAACGAAGACGGACGAATTGTTAAGGTAAACACGGCTAAAGACACATTCGGCGGGCATGAATACTATTCGGCAAGCGCCGTAAACTTTTTCCCGCGCCGCGAACTTCCGGTGGACGAACTTTATGAACGCTGCAAGCCGTGGAACGAACTTTTGAACTTTGGCACATACGAAGAAATGGAACGCGTTATGAACGGCGGCGAACCCGACCCGTACACAACGGCGGCACCCGCTGCAAGCAATGCAAGCCCGGAACACACCGAGGAAGAAAAGCAAGCCGAGTTCGAACGTGCTTGCGAGCAATCCTTGCGCAACAACCAGCCCGCAAACGCCGCGCCCGCTGGTTTTCAGCAAGCAAGCCAGCCCGCCACGCACTACACCGCCCCGGCACAAGAACCGCCCGTAAACAATGGTTTTCAGCCCGCAAACGCTGCACCAAACGGCTTCCAGCGCTCCCCGGTAAACCAGCCCGCACAAGGCTTCCAAACCAGCCCGGCAAACGGACCGCTCATGGACGAAGATTTTTCGCGTGACCCGTATGCCGCCGCACAACCGACGCGCAACTTCCCCAGCGAACAAGCCGCGCCCGCAAACCCGGCGCCCGCCGCTGGTGGTTGCCCCTTTGGCTTGCGCTTGGGCATTGACTTTGAAACGAGCCGCAAGTGCTGCAACTGCACCTCTTACGACCTTTGTGCAAAGGCAAGGCGCAACGCTTAACACAAATTAAAACAACGGCGACCCGTGCAGCCATGCCGGGCGCCTTTTATTTTTGTTAAAAAGGAATTTAAAATGAAGGATAAAAAACTGGAAGCCGCATTGACCGAAAAGCCCGTTGAATTGCCAGCACCGCCGCGCATTAGAACCGGGTGCGACCTTTTGGACATTTTGCTTGGTGGCAAGCGCGAAACGTATGGCATTGAAGCCGGAACAATTTTGGGCATTTGGGGCGACAGCGGTTCGGGAAAAAGTTTTGTTATTAACGAAATGATTGCCGCCAATTATTACCGCAACAAAGAAAATTTTCGCTGGATTGATAGCGATGGCGAAAACGGAAACAAGTTTGATTGTGAAAAACTTTACGGGCTTAAAATTAGTAGTGAAGGCAAACCGCTTTCCGGGTTTGTTAAGGGCGACAAAGGTGCGTTAAAGCCAGTTACAATCAACTTCCACCATTCCACGACAGTTCAGGAAATGGACGCGCACGTTTCGCTCTTCCTTTCGGGGCTTAAAGAAAACGAATATGCAATTTATGCGCAAGACAGTCTCGACAGCGTAAAGGACGCCGGGGCTGAGGAAGCAATGCAAGAACGCCTTTCAAAACTGGTGCAAGGAAAGGAAGTTGTAAACAAAGGTTCTTACAACATGGGCAAGCAAAAGGCGCTTTCCGCATTTTTTGCCGACCATGTTGACGAGCTTGAACGCAAAAATTGCCTCCTTATTTTGACCAGCCAGTACCGCGCCAAAATTGGTTCGCCC
>JBGVRC010000151.1:0-3251 GCA_045128055.1 Candidatus Scatosoma sp.
CGGTATGGTTTCTTTGGAAGAAGGGGTTATGTCCACACGCAAAGGTAACGTTGTTTTCTTGGAAGACGTAATCAAGAAATGCATCGAAAAAGCCTACGGTATTTTACACGAGAAAAACCCCGAGCTTGAAAATAAAGAAGACGTAGCGCAAAAAGTAGGCGTTGGCGCGGTAATTTTTGGCGCTTTGTACAACAGCAAAATTAAAGATATCGTATTTTCTTACGATAAAGTGCTTAATTTCGACGGCGAAACAAGCGTTTACGTACAATATACCTGCGCAAGAGCCAACTCCGTTTTGCAAAAGGGTGGCATGGTTACGGAATATGAAATTCCCGAGCTTTCATTGGAAGAAATCGACCTTGTAAAAGCGTTAGCTACTTTCCCCGAAACGGTGCAAATTGCAGCTGAAAAATACGAACCTTCCTGCGTGGCTCGTTTTGCTGTGGACGTAGCACAAAAGTTTAATAAATTCTATTTCAACTGCAAAATTTTGGCAGCAGAAGACGAAATGACGAAAGACTTCCGCCTTGCTTTAACGAATGCAACCTTGCAAACGCTTAAAAATGCGTTTGGTTTGCTTGGTATCGGTATTCCCGACAAAATGTAATGAAAAAATTGTATCAAAAAAACGCTCGTAGCCACGGGCGTTTTTTTGTTGAAAAGCGTCGAAAAATTTTCTTGAAAAAATTTTCGTCTAAACTATTCCATTTTTCAAAAAAATATGTTATGATTAAGTATAACCTAATTGGAGAGAGCTATGGCGGAAAAAATTTCTTATGAAAATTTAATAGCGATATTAGACCCGAAAAAATCGGGCGACCACGCTTGGTTCTTATCTCTTTTGGACGACGAAACGCAAAAGGCGTATGAAGAAGCGCATCTTGACGCGGTGATGCGTATGTTGCGCTTTCTTCGTATTCGTCCGCATAAAAATGCAATCAAAGCAGCGCAGGAAGAAATAAGAGCGCTTGAAAAGGATGGAAATACAGCGGAAAATTACGTAAAAATTCGTAATTTACTCGCGGAAATGGAAGAGGAAGGAAATAAAATTCAATCTTTCCGTCCGCTTTTTGACGAACCGTACTTTGCACGTATGGATTTAATCGATAACCAAGAAGGCTATAACAGCTATTATATCGGCAAAAAAGGGGACGTCAAGCTGGAAATCTTGGATTGGCGTGCGCCCGTAGCCAGAAGATACTATCAAAAGAGTTGCAGCGTCTTTTCTTTTGGAGAATATGAATATAAAACGGTTTTACGCCGTGCTTTGCGTACGAAAAACGGTAAAGTTCTCGATTTTAAAAACGAATATTTATCCTTAAGGGATTATCTTTCTGCGGAAGAAATAGCCGATAGGGACGAAGAAAATATTCTCGACCCGTTTTTGCGAGAAATTATTAAAAACAGAAAGGAAGATTCTTCGGTAAAAGATATTATCGAAACGATTCAGGAAAAGCAATACGAGATTATTACACAGCCCGAAGATAAAAATTTTGTCTTGCAGGGCTGCGCGGGGAGCGGCAAAACGATGGTTATGCTTCATCGTTTAAGCTATCTTTTATATAACAATGAAAATATCAAACCCCGCGACGTTCTTATTATTACGCCCAGCGCTTCGTTTAATGCCTTTATTGACGAACTTGCGGCGGTTTTAGAGCTGGACAAAGTAAAAACAAGCACCGCGCACGAATATTTTTTGCAAGTTTTAAAAAATGAGAAAATAGATTTAACCGATAAAATTGACGCTACGCAAAAAGAAAGCGAAGAATACCTTTCCTACTTATATTCGCCGCAGTTTACGGCGGATGTAGCCAAAAAGCTTGGCAAAGTATACGATAATTTATACGGCTTGTTTACGGGGACGGAATGTCAGGATTTTATCGAAGAAATTATCTTGGCAACCCGTCGTCAAATTGCCGCGTACGAAGCCATCAAAAATGCGTCTATGCGCGTGCGTAGGGCGGTTTTAGGGGAAATTAAAGAAAAGAAAGAAGGCGGGTTGTATTATACAAAGCCTTTCCGCCGTTTTATGAACGCACTTTTAGACGTAAACGATTTCTTTGACGGCACGTTAAAAAGCGAAAGATCGAAAGTCCCCGAATATTTCTATCGACAAATGCTTTCTTTCTATAAAAGCGCTTCTTTTATCGTGAGAAATATTGAAAAAGTACTTTCCGAAGGGGAAAATTCTTTGGAAGAATTGCGCGTCGTTATAGAAAGGGAAAAGAATGATTTAATGCGATTTAAACAAAAGATCGGCGACGTGGAAGTGTATTTATATGCGGACAGAATTGCCCGTAGAAAGGATATTTTAGCGGAAATTGATAGGGTAAAGGAAAAAATACGTTTCATTGGCGAAGATAACATCGCCTTTGCAGAATTTTATGAATATCTCAAAGGCGAAAAGACATTTTCACAAGTTGGCTGTGGAGACGATTTTGTGGACGTAATACGCTATTTTTATAGAGAAACGGTTAAAAAATATAAATTAAAATACGGTTTGACTTCTCGTAAAATGTATCCGTCCGACGCGTATGCTTTGTGTGTAATTTGCGAAGGCATCAGCGAACGGCTTTCACCTGCGTATCGCTACGTTTTTGTGGACGAAGGGCAGGATATTTCGCCTTGCGAATATCAACTGATGCGAAAGATCAATAAAAAAGCCGCGTTTAACGTTTTTGGCGACGTGGCGCAAAACGTAACGCCTTGGCGTGGTATAAAAAAATGGGAAGACGCGTTTGCGGAGTATGATTTTCATTTGCTTAATCAAAATTACCGCAATACCAACCAAATCGTTTCCTTTGTGGCAAAAAGGCTGGGCTTAGATATGCAATCTATCGGTTACGACGGGCCCAGCGTGCAAGAAATAACTGCGCGTGGGATCAACGCTTTCTTTAAGGATAAAAAGGGCTTGAAAGCGGTGATATGCTCTGAGAACGCAAAGAATGAATATATGCGTAAATCGTACAATGACATAGCGGCTCACGGAAAGATTTCTCGCGCAAAAATCAATATGATGAGCGTGTATGAAAGTAAGGGGTTGGAGTTTACGTCTGTTGTCGTTATTGAAAAGGGAATGACGGAAAGCGAGAAGTATATTGCCTATACCCGAGCTTTAAACGAACTTGCTTTCATAAAAGAATAGTATAAAAAATTCGTTTTTTTGCAAAGAATAAAGGCAAAGAAATGATTTTTTTTGCTCAAAACATTTGAAAAAAACAAAAAAAGGTGCTATAATGTTGTGTAAAATG
>JBGVRC010000152.1:0-1509 GCA_045128055.1 Candidatus Scatosoma sp.
ACAGTTGCAAAGAAGTATTGAAAAACAACTTAAAGAAAGCCAACGTGGTTCTAAGCAGACGAATTTATTATTTGGAAGACGCTTGGATTCGCACGGCTTGCACCGTAACGACGGTAAGGTGTTTTATAAGAATAATTTACCGAGCAAAATTGAATTGGCGGTCGGGTTATTAGTTGACGAGTCCGGCTCTATGTATTGTGGCGATCGTGCGACGTATGCACGTGCGGCTGCTTTGATTTTATACGATTTTTGCGATAGTTTAGGGGTTCCTGTAACAGTCTACGGGCATTCCACGAGCTATCCGACAGGAAAATCGGTGGTAGAATTATATTCGTATGCAGAGTTTGACAGCATAGATAATCTGGATAGATACCGAATTATGGATATCCAAGCCCGTGATAGCAATAGGGATGGAGCAGCGCTTCGTTTCGTTGCGGAAAAGCTCTTGAAAAGACCAGAACAAGCAAAGCTTTTAATTTTGGTTTCGGATGGGCAACCGGCGGATTACGGGTATTCGGGTTCGGCGGCTGAAGAAGATTTGCGTGGTATTAAACAGGAATATACACGGAAAGGTATTACCTTTGTCGCAGCGGCAATCGGGGATGATAAGCCGAGTATTGAAAGGATTTACGGGGATTCCTTTTTGGATATTACCGACCTTAATCAATTACCGACGAAACTTACCGCGGTTGTAAAACGGCATATCCGTGTATGAGTTGAAAGGCGTAGGCAAGTGCTTGCGCCTTTTCTATTTTAACCAAGGAGAAATATTATGATTATAAAAAAAGGCACGGTCGTTTTTGAAACGACGCAGTTGGACATTACCGACCCTGGTTACGATAAGAACGTTTGGTGTAGGATGAAAGTGGATATTGTTCCCGGCGAATACATCTATAAAGCGTATATTCGTAAAATTAAGGACGGCGGTAATCGAGTAACACAATTGAGTATAATCAACGTTTCCGCTAAAAGCAGAGCGAGGATTGGTAAATTAGTTGGAGAGATTGGTGTGGATGCAGGGCTTGCAGGATTTTTTGAAAACAAGCCCGATTATGATTTTGACCAGTGGCGAAAGATTTGCGAAACGCTGGATGATTTCAAGTTCGTCTACGAAGCCAAGAAAGACAACGAATTACGTTGTAACGGTGTTTTTTCAAGTTCTGGATTGGGAGACGGATGTTATCCTGTTTACGAACTCTTGGATTGGAAAGACAACCGTTGCGGTTATACGATTCTCTTTATTTAGGAGGGAAGTATGGTTATATTCAAGAATTTACTGGAAGACTCTTATATCGATTTAAATTACGGAATCGTAAGAAAGGATAAAACGTTGTTCTGTTTATGCGGATGCAACGGCACTTTCGAAGAGGAAGACTATGAAATCGTAGAAGAGAACGCAAAATACAAAAAAGGTCCCATAGTAGGGATTTATCGATACACTAAGGAGAAAAAAGTATGCATTATTTAACGTTTGTAGCGGTGGAAATTCCGCCGTATGTAGAAGATTTA
>JBGVRC010000153.1:0-11302 GCA_045128055.1 Candidatus Scatosoma sp.
ATCTTGCAGCCAATCTTACGTCTTTTCGACGTTTTTTAAGTTAGTAAACGACCGTATAAGCGACGTTTTTCAACTCGCACCTGGGCAAGATGATCTTGCAGCCAATCTTACGTCTTTTCGACGTTTTTTAAGTTAGTAAACGACCGTATAAGCGACGTTTTTCAACTCGCACCTGGTAGGGGGGTAAAAATTTCAACGCATACCTGGTAGGGGGATTTTTTTGGGGCTGTATCAGCTCTGTTTTTGTTTTCTGTACTCTTTTGGCGTCAATTTAAATTCTTGCATAAAATGCTTGGAGAAGGTGCTGGGGTTTTCAAAGCCCAACATACCCGAAATATCCAAGATACGCAGGTGTCTGTCTTTCGCCAAAAGGTCTTTGGATAGATGTACCCGCCGTTTCGTCAAATATTCAATCGCGGAAACGCCCATATATTTTTTAAACTGCGTAGAAAAATAAGGCAAAGAAAAACCCGTTTCGTGCGCGATTTGCGTGATGTTTTTTTGCACGAAGTAAATGTTGTTGAATTTCGGCAACAGCTCGTTCAACCAAGTCGGCATAAAATTTTTGACGTACACTTTATTTTTTATCCATTCGGATAAAATCACGGAAATCATAGACGCGTGCAGCGTTTGAAAGAAAGGACTGTTGTTCGCCATCATTTCTTTTAACAGCAAAGATTGATTAAACAAAAAGGAAAACATTTCGTTGGAAAAATTAAAACAAATCGGCGTTTCTGCATTGACGAGCTCTTCAAACAAATTCTCGTGCGCGGCGTCGCAAATCTTTTTAAAATTTTCCATCGTGTCGTACAAATCGATATGCTCGTAAATTTTCGAATCGTATTCCGTCAAGGAATGTACGTCGCCTGGGCGCAATATCACGCACGTACCGTTTTTAAAATCAAACGGAACGCCGTTTATCGTGTTTACCGCGTGGCCTTTTACGCAAAAAGAGATTTCAAAAAACCCGTGCGAGTGTAAATGCTTGGGCGGCGTAAACGACGAAGATATGTAAGGGGTATGCGCAATTTCTTTTAAACCTAAAACGACGGGCATATAGCCTATTCTCCTGCTTTTTTTCGATTATAACACGAAAAAATACCCTTGTCAATACTTAGGCAGAATAAAATTAAATTATTAAAATATTGCATTATATAGCAAAAATGGCAACAAACACCTAAAAAAAAGATTAGTTTTGATAAAAAATGGAGTGGAAAGACAAACGACAATGTGGTATGATATGTTTAAGGTGAAAATACACACTTGGGAGCTTGCCCCCAAAAAGAGCAAAAAGAGTAAAAATCACGATTTCGGAGGAATACGAGATGAAAAAATTTATATCAACGGCACTTGCATTTATGTTGTCCTTGGGCTGCGTAGCGGCGGTAGGCTGCGGCGGCGGAGATACGGGCGACGACGAAGGCAACAACGGGGCTGCGGTCGTCAACGACGAAAAAACGGTCAATCTCCGTTTGTACAAAGCAGGCTTTGGCGACGCGTTCATTTATGAATTGAAGAAAAACTTTGAAGCGGTGTACGCGGAAGAAGGGTATAAAATCAACGTCCTTACGCCCACGTACGGCTCCGCGGGTACGGCGATGGTACAAGAAATGTCCCGTGGCTACGACAAGACGGGCGTGGATTTGTACATAACGGGCGCAATCACGCCGAATATGGTAAGCGAATACGGCGAATACGGCTTGGTTTGCGAAGAGCTGGAAGAATCCGTTTGGAATCAAACGGCAATCAACTACGACGGCACGGAAAGCGAAACGGTGATTTCCGAAAGAATTTTGTCCGACTACGAACCCTTCCTTCGCGCGGACAACGGCAAAATGTACGGCTTTAACTGGGCGCAAACGACGGCGGGCTTGGTTGTCAATACCAAGAAATTGAGCGCGTACGGCGTAACCGAGCTTCCCAGAACGACCAACGAACTTTTCGACGTATTCGACAAGATTTTGTACGGCGTTGAAGGTTTAATCGGCGGTTCGGAAGAAACCAAAACCTATCCCGTAACCTATACGCTTAAATCGGGCGTCGGCGGCGGCGCCGGCTATCAAGACTGCGCAATGCTGAGCTGGTTTTCGCAATACGACATCGATACGTATAACGAATTTTTGAGAATGCAGCACAAGACGGAAGACGGCTGGGTGGATATGGAAGAAGGATATAAAGTTTTCGAAAACGAAAGTCTTTTAAAATCCTTGACGGCTGGCTTTGAATTTATGGATATGGAATATTCCGCGTACGGCTCGAAAACGCAAACCCTTGACCAAGCGCAAGGCTTGCTTATGAAAGAAGCTGGCAGAAAGCAAAACAATGCGGTATTTATGTTGAACGGCGACTGGTTCTTAAACGAAGTTAAGGCAAATTACAGCAAGTATTTGCACGACATCACCTTTATGAACGTTCCCGTTATTTCTTCGCTTGGTATCGACGTGTTCGGCGCGGCTACTTCTTATAATCTTTCCGACGAAGCTTGTGATGAATTGCTTTCCTATATTTGCAAGCTCGTTGACGAAAACAAAACGATTGAAGAAATTATCGCAAGCGTGAAGACGGAAAAGGGGATTGACTTGACGCAAGAAGATGCGCAAAGAATAGCGACGGCGCGCGGCGTAGGCTTTGCCCGCGGTATCGAACACCTTGCGTTTATGACCAAGGACACCACCAAAAAACATATTGCTTCTCTCGTGCTTCGTATGATGGCAAGCGACGATTTCGCAGAAACCTTTATGGTAAAAGCAAACGCTTCGTCTCCCTACACGAAAGACGTGCAGGCGGTTTCGGAATACAAGTTTGTAAACGATGCGCAAAAGATTACGTCCAATATTCATTATAGAGCGGTAAACTCCCGTATGCAAGGTGTAAGATTTAAGGCGATGAGAACGGACGCGTTTATCCTTGGTACGAACAACCTTGCGTTGACACTTTACGATAAAAACGAAAAAGATTCGTATGCAGACGCAGCGAAAAAGCTCTTCGATGCTTGCAACGCGAAGGCTTTGGCGGCTTGGAACGAATACATTAAAGACTAAAAATATATAACTCTCGCGGCGAAATCCGCCGCGAGAAAAACAACCCCGCGGGGTTGTTTGTTGTGTGCGCAACAAACAAAAAAATTCTTGTTTGCAAAAAACAAACGTAGAAGGTGACTTATGGAACAAACGACGAAAAAAATAAGCAAGTACAGCGGGTTTGAAAAACGCAAATTCCCGTTTGTATATGCCTTTATTGCCTTTCCCGTTTTGCAATTCCTTATTTTCTGGGTGTACGTAAACTTTTCAAGTATTACACTTTCGTTTATCGATGGCGAAGGGGATTTCACCTTTGAAAATTTCCGAATGGTTTTTCGGGCGTTGCAAAGCGCGCAGGATTACAATAAAGGCTTTAATCTTTTCGATACGATAAAGCGTTCGTTTTTGCTTTGGGGCTTGGATTTCGTTATCCTTTTCCCTATCGGCGTTACGACGACGTATATCTTATTTAGAAGAATCCCTGGGCATTACGTTTTTAGATTATGCTACATAGTTCCCAGCCTTATGGGCGCGGTTATGTGGTCGCAGCTTATCTGCTATTTGGTGCAGTACGACGGCGCGGTGACTGACCTTGTAAAATGGTTTGGTGTAGAGCTTCCTAAAAATGCTCTTCGAAACGGGCTGTTCGGTGCGAAAGAAACGGCATTTCCGACGATTATTGCGGTGAAAATTGTAATGGGCTTGGTTGGTAATAACGCCGTATTGACGGGTGCGTTTACGCGTGTGCCCGATGAAATTTACGAATCGGCAAGATTGGACGGCGCGGGCTTTTGGACGAGTTATGTAAAAATAGCCGTGCCTTGCGTATGGTCGACGATTGCAACCTTAATGACCTTCTCGCTTTGTTCGTTTATTACGGCAGACTACAACGTCTTCTTGTTTACGGGGGGCAATGGTGACAACGAAACGTCAACGATAGGGTTCTTGCTCTATAAGATTACCTTGTCCATTTCCGAATCGTCCAGCGGCAAACCCTATTACGGGTATCCTGCGGCGCTCGGCGTATTCTTAACCTGTATCACTCTCCCCGTTGTGCTTTTCGGCAGAAAGATAATCGACAGCATCTTTGTCGACGTGGAAATTTAAGGGGGGGGACGATATGGAAATATTAAAAAATAAAACCCCGCAAACAGAAAGCCAAGTGGTGATTAAGGGCATGAAGAAAGATACTTCGGAAGTTATTACCAAAGTAATTTTCTTCGTTTTGTTCACCATCATCGCATTTATTTGTTTGTTCCCGCTCTTTTGGGCGTTTAACAACTCGTTAAAGACCTTTGAAGAATACAGCGACGATAGCTTTGCGATTACGAGAAGCTGGCGATTTATCAACTACGTCCGCGTATTTAACGGCGTGTTCCAATACAATAACGTCACTTATATGGGTATGCTTTGGAACTCCTTGTGGATTGTAGTGGTGAAGGTATTTGTAAACGTAGCGGCAAGCACGATGCTTGCGTACGCGGTTGCGAAATTCCGTTTCCCTGGGAAAGAATTGTTGTACACCGTTGTTATCTTCGTAAACACCATTCCCATTATCGGTTCGGGCCCCGCTGCATTTAAGCTGTTGGACGCTTTGAATATGGTAGAAAACCCTATGACGATTTGGATTTCTTGGGCTTCGGGCTTCGACTTTGCCTTTATCGTTTTGTACGGGTATTTCAAGGGGGTAAGCCCTGCGTACTCCGAATCGGCGTATATCGACGGAGCAGGAGAGCTTAAAACCTTCTTCTCAATCGTGTTGCCGCAGGTCGTACCTTGTTTGGTGGCGATTATCATTACGCAAGCCATCGGGGTATGGAACGATTACGGCACGGTAATGGTATATTTGAGAGAATATCCCAACCTTTCGTACGGTTTGTATATGTTCAATATCGAATCGATGTATATTGAAGATTCTAAACCCGTATTTTTCTCGGCGGCAGTTATTTCGGCAGTACCTATTATCGTATTGTACGCTTGCACGCAAAAGCTTATTATGACGAATATGACAGCAGGGGGGTTAAAAGGATAAAATATGTTTGAAAAATATTATCAAAAAGGCGAAATGCCTTTCAATATTTACGCATACAGCATTCCCGGTTGCGAAACGGGTGACTACGTAGTAGGTCAAAACGTAGAAGGCAGTATGCGTACCGTAGAAAGATATCAAGAATACAAGGACGTCGGTTTCAACATGGTTATGTCGGGTACGGTGGGTACGTACTACGGCGAAGAATGGGAAACTTCGATGTGTAAACAAATGATGGACACCATCTACGCCGCGGGTATTGACAAATACATCGTCGGTGACCAAGCTTTTTACGAACTGTCCAAAACCAAGGACGGTATCGTGGGCGAAGGCAAGAAATTCCCCGATGAAGAGAGTTTGGATGCGTTTGTGGCCGATCGTATCAAGGATTATTCCAAACATCCAGCTTTTTACGGGATTTATTTTGTGGACGAACCACATTATTATTACTTTAAATCCTTCGGTCAGCTTTACAAATCGGTGAAAAGGGTTTGTCCGAAAGCAGTTTTGTATTGCAATCTGTTGCCAATCGACACCTTGCGTTGGATGGACGAAAGATATCCCAAGGGTGGAGACTTGTTAGAACGTAGAAAGAAATACTTGAATATGTTCTTGGACGAAACGGGTGCGGACTATATCAAATACGACGATTATACCTTCTGTTACAACAAGGAAAACAAAGTAATGCTGTTGCGCTGTATGCAAGACGCGGCGGCGCTTTGTAGGGATAGACAAAAGAAATTTATGTTCGTCGCGCAAGCGTTCGGTATGAAAATCGGCAATCATGATTATTATTGGACGCCCAACGAACAGGAAATGCGCTATCAACTGCATTTGTTGCTCGGCTTCGGTATTAAAGAACTTGGTTTCTTCACCTATATGACGCATGGCAACGGCGGCGGGGAAGTTTTCCACGAAAAGGGTGCGATGATGACCCGTCAAGGCGAAAAAACACCGCTGTACGCGATTACACAAAAAATTCTTAAAGAATTCCACGAAATTGCCCCCGTAGCGACGAGATTTGAATATCAACATTCCGCCTACGAAGTGGCAACCTTCCATTCCTTCTTAAAACAGCTCGATTTTGCTGTAAACGAAGAACTCGACAACGTACAATCCTTTGAAACGGACAGCGAAGGGGTTTTAATCAACGAACTGTACGACAAGGAAGAAAATCAGTATTTATATCGTGTTATCAATATGGCGGAAGTACGTTGCGAAGAAGTGGCAGGCGTAACGCAACACACCAAAATCCGCTTTGACGGAAAATTTAAATTTGCCGACGTGTACGCGGACGGTAAATGGACGACGAAAACTTTGGAAAACGGAGCGTTGGAAGTGGGTTTATTGCCCGGCGACGCCGCTTACGTTTTAATCTATTAAAAATAAGGTTGGAAAAATGAAAAAGACGAAATTATGTAAATTATTGGCTTTGGCTCTCTGCGCGACGTCCTGCTTTGCGATGGGAACGGCGTTGACGGCTTGCGACGACGGCGGCGAAAGAATTTACTTCGAAAAAGAAGAAGTGAAAAAAGGCCCGCAGTTTTTGGAAGGCGCGCTTGCGGACGTTATCGTAAACGACACCATCGTTTTAGGTGAATACGTAGAATACGTCAACGGAGCGGATTACACGCTGACGATTAAAGACGAAGAAGGCAACGTAGAAGATTTAACCGAAGAGCTCGTTTGGTACGCCGTGAAATCGGGGGATTACGTATTGACCTACGAAATCAAATCGGGCTCGAAAAAGGGCAAATCGGAATTTGTATTAAAGGTTAGATATCCCGAACTGACTTGGGACTTCTCGCTGGAAAACTTGCCCTATAACTTTGGCGACACCCTTATTTTTGAAGACTACTTCAACAAAATGAACATCTACGCTTCGTTGGAAAACTGGGAAGTGAAGATGGACAGCGTTACGGTAGACAATCAGGAAACGGATTTATCGGAGCAAACGGAATACACCTTTAATTCCTTGTCCGACCACACCTTTAAATTCCACATTGAGTCGGAAGACGGACAAAGATGCGAAGGGCGCGAAGTGATTTCGATGAAATACGTGGACGAAGGGTACTTAAATCAGTTGACGGATATGGGCATTTCTATGTACGGCGATTTGTACATAGAAGACGGCAACTACACGATGATGGAAGGCAACTATTGCAATGGCAACAACGTATGGCTTCGCAGAGAAAACGGACCGCATAACTTACCTTACATAGCCTATAACGGCGATTACGGTATCGGCGATTATATCAAAATCGACTTTACGGGCAAGAATATGCCGCTTATGTCCTTCTTCCGCGACGATTACGGCAAATCCATTTTCGACGGCTCGAAGGGTATCGTCATCAACGGCGGGTTTGCCAACAACAACGGTCAGCCCTTGCACGATAAGTTGAGTTACAGCGTATGCATATACGGTCCGTATATGATGCACGAATACGATAGAAACCCCGAAAATATGGATACGGTTACCCTTGGTGGCGCATTCAGCGGTTCGGCGGATAGCCCCGCTCCTGGCAGCTTTGGGTCTTTGCAGGACGGTACGAGATACCGTATGATGGCGGGCTTTACGGGCATTAGACAGGGCAGAGCCAACAAGCTTGGCACGACCACTCCCGTGGATACCCTGTTCTTGGATTTCCAATGCGTAATCATCAATTTGGACACGAAAGAAATCTTCTCCAAGTTTACCCTTTCTACCTACGGCGTGCAAGCGATGGGCTTTGAAGAAATCCCCGTATTGACGGAAAACAATCCTTTCTTCACGGGCAACATCGTATTGTACGGTCAGCACGGCAGAAGAACGACGTTTGATAAGATTTATCCCATCGTAAGAAGCGAAGGCAAGTCCTTTGACGAAGTATTCGCGGAAGAATTGCAGGTTTCCGAATTTAAGGAAGGCGCAAAGAACTTTATCATCGGCGACGGTACGCCTATCCAGGTTTCCGATTACGTAGACACGACGAAGGAAGGATACGTCTTCTTCTATAAAGACGAAGCGGGTAACACCTTCAACGTCGAAGGGGAAAGCTTTACGATTACGCAATCGGGCAACTATACGCTTTGGTATTCGGACGGCGTAAACCTTTGCGCTTCGTTCAGCGTATTCGTAGGCAATTTCAGCGACGCGATTATGGACTGGATCAAGACGGATAAGCTGAATATCTACGGCGTAGACGAATTGACGGAAGACCACGGCGCAACCTTAAAGGCGGGCTCGATTTTATCGGGCGCAACCTACAACGGACCGAACGCGGGCAATAAGGTAGACCAAGCGTACTTGGCGCTTGACGGCGAATACGGCTTAAACGATTATCTCGTGCTCGATTTCACGGGTAAGAATATGCCAGAAGTAGCCTTCTTCGCACAAAATTACAACAACTCGATGTATTATCAAGACGGTAATAAGCAAGGCGTTGTCGTAATGAGCGGTATTACCGAATGGAACGGCGAATTGAAGCAGGATTTGCTCAACGGTAGCAAGCAAGTAGCCATCGACAGTCCGTTCATGGTAGAAAACGCAATCGATACTTGGTTCGTATCCAACACCGTTAAAGATTCCAAGCTCGGCAGAGCGAATTTGGAAGACGGCAGAGCGTACCGCGTGATTATGGGCTTTACGGAATACAGCTCGGCGGGTATTGAATTGAAGTGGGCGTTGTATGACAGAACTACGGGCGAGAAGCTGGAAGAACAAAGCATTACCACGTGGAACTTCTTTAACGGCGGTACGCACGCGAAGGTACAAAATATGACGTACGACGATTTGGTGGGATCTATCGTGCTTTACGGTAAGTTCGGTACGACGTGTACCATCGATAAGATTTGGAGCGTTTACCAAGACACCAACATCACCGACGTAGCGGCGGCGCTGGGTATGTAATCTCATTTAGGCTTTTATAGAAAATTTATATATAGATTTCAAGGAGGAAAACTATGAAAAGTAAAAAAGTATTATTGGCGTGTATGGCAATGCTTTGTTCGTTGAGCATATTTGCGGCTTGCGGCGGCGAAGGTTCTACTTCCACCCCTGCAAGCACCCCGAATTCGGAAAGCTCTTCCAGCGTAGAAAGCTCTGAAAACACGGAATCTTCCGAAGTGGAAGAAAGCTCCGAAACCGTGGGCTCTTCCGAAGTTATCGAAAGCGTAGAAAGCTCGGAAAACGTTGCTTCTTCGGAAACGGTGGAATCTTCCGAAGTCACCGAAAGCGTGGAAAGCTCCGAAACGGTAGAAAGCTCCGAAGCGGTAGAAAGCGAAGAAAGTGCGGAAAGCTCGGAAGAAGAAATTCAATCTCCCGAAGACCCCGAAGCGACGTACACGATTATCTTCTTGGACGGCGACGGCAATATTCTCAGCGAAACGGTATATAACGCAGGCGAAACGGTAGTTGTGCCTACCGCGCCCGAAAAAGCGGCGGACGAAACGTACACCTACGCGTTTAAAGGCTGGGATAAAAACGTTACGGCGGCGGTGAAAGACGCAACCTATATCGCAACCTACACCGCTACGTATATCGAATACACTGTTACGTTCTTAAATGAAGACGGCAGTGAAATCAGCGTACAAACCTATCATTACGGCGACGAAGTGGTTGCTCCCACCGATTTTGGTAAAGAAGCAGACGAAACGTACACTTACGAATTTGCAGGCTGGGATACGGAAGTAACGGCGGTTGCAGGTAATGCAACCTATACGGCTACGTACGAAGCAACGTATATTGAATATACGGCGACGTACTTGGACGAAGACGGTACGGTGCTTCAAGAAGTTACGTATCATTACGGTGAACGTTATGATACGTTGGTAGACCCGAGAAAAGAATCTACCGAATATTTCGATTATGCGTTTGTAGAATACGTAGCGCAAGAACAAACGGAAGCATACAAAACGACGTACGTTGCAAAATATGAAGCGACGCTTAAAGACGGTATCAACGCAAACGACGTAAGCGGTACGGTTGGCGAAGGCGTTATATTAAACGCGGGCGGTATCGGCGACGGCGCAAGCTATACTATCGGTCAACAAAACGGCGGGTACGTACGTCAATCCTATTTGGCGCTTGACGGCAACTACGGTATGAACGATTACGTAGCCCTTGACTTCACGGGTAAGAATATGCCTGAAATCGCCTTCTTTGCAAACAACTACGACGAATCGATGTATGCGAACGGTACGGAAAAGCAAGGTATCGTAGTGTACTCGGGTATCACGACGTATAACGGCGAAGACGCTGCCATCAACCAAGACAAGGAAAGCGGTACGTATATCAACTACGGCTTCCCGTATATGATTCAAGACGCGGCGAACGGCGGCTTTGTAAGAAGCTCGTTCAAGACTTCCGCGCTTGGTAGAGCAAATCTTGTAGACGGCAAGCACTATCGTGTAATCATGGGCTTTGAAGGCAAAAACAGCGAAGGTACGAACGGTATCACGCTGCACTGGTATTTGTATGATATAGACACCGCTACGGTTGTAGAACAAGCTTCGATAGAAACGTGGAACTTCTTTACGGGTAGCAACGCGCAGGTTGGCAATATGACCGTCAACGATTTGAAGGGCTCGGTTGTGCTTTACGGTAAGTTTGGTACGGCTTGTACCCTTGATAAGGTATACGGCGTATTTGAAGACACGACGATTGAAGCGATTGCAAACGGTTTGAGCAGCGAAGAAACCTACACCGTTACCTTCAAAGCGAACGGCGAAACGTTGTATCAAGAAGAACAGGTTAAGTTTGGTACGAAGATTGAGAATATTCCCGATATTCCCGAAAGCAAACCTATCGAAAGCGCAATATATAACTACGCTTACGGTTGGGATAAGGCAATTACCCGCGTTATGGGAGATTGCGAATATCACGCAGTGCTTGTTGCAAGCTTGAAGGACAACGTAAAAGTAAACAACACGACTTCTGAAAACGGCGTCATTACGTTGGGCAAGAGCGGTATCGGCGACGGCGCAAACTATGCGAAGGGTCAAAACAACGGCGGTTACGTACGTCAATCCTATTTGGCAATCGACGGTAACTACGGTTTGAATAACTACGTAACGTTTGACTTCACGGGTAAAAACTTGCCTGAAATTGCCTTCTTTGCAAAGAATTATAACGATTCGATGTACGCGGAAGACACTTCCAAGCAGGGCATCGTAGTCGTTACGGGTATTACGACTTGGGACGGTCAATTAACGTCGGGCGTAAACGGCAACGGCACGCAAATCAACTACGGCTTCCCGTATATGATTCAAGACG